>CAZGYS010000084.1:916-14871 GCA_964530305.1 uncultured Leptospiraceae bacterium | reverse complement strand
GGGCGTCCCGTCGGGTATCGGCGAAGCGAACGCGCACGTCGCGTTCGCGGCCGCCCTTGCCGGTGACGGAGGCGATGCGAAAACCCTGTACGGGATCGGAAAAATCCGAAAGTTTCAGCGATACGAGCTCGGTCACTCTCAATCCCATCGCATACATAACGCGGGTCATGAGCGAGAAGCGGGGCGATAGGCCCGCAATGAGGTTTCCGGCTTCTTCGCGCGACAATATCTTGTCCGGAGTGATTCGCCAGGTCCGGCCCAGGAGCCTGACTTCGCGGAGGGCCTCTTTGATGTCTCCCAGGAGAAATCGCCGTCCCGGCATATTGGAAAAACTCTCGTTCAAACCGTCCAGGAGAGCCGCGCGAATTTTCTGTTTTGTCGTTTGTGCCTTGCGGCGATTTTGCTGCACCAGCCGTAGGAATTGCGTAACGCGTGCGGCCGTCACGGGTTCTAGCCGATTCCATCGGTTAAAGACGCGAACCGCCTTTCTGTAGGCCGGATTGGAGGGAGCGGCAAGTCCCGCCGGAAGGTGAACGGGGAGGGCGGGTTTATCGCGTTCAAACAGCGGCTCATTCATGCCGTCACTATGATCCCGGTTTTAAAAAGTACAAGAAATATTTGGAGACGGCATCACGCGTCGCATCCATGGAATTTTGGGGCGCCCAAAAGGAGTATTAATACTTCCTTTTATGCTCAGTTATGATCGTAGGGAAGGGCGGGGAAGGTTGCGGCCCGGGAGCCTTAAGGACGACTTTTATGTCGTTTTGTGTCGCCGGTGCGCGTACCGGACGTTTTACTTCGAATTGTGGTCCGTAGAAGGGGGTATATTGTCTGTACGTCCTAGAATCTTCCTGGATAAGAAGTATTCGCCGGCGGTTTTGCGAAGCCTGGCGGCCGTAGAGGTGGTTTTGGAGTGATGTATAAGGCTAGTTTCTGTTTTACGGAAGAGGAGTTCTGTGAAATAGAATTAGGCGAACACGGGACGTATTTTCTGGGTCGAGGCCGGAAATATTATAGCCTTAATCAACGAGGATATGCTGTAGTCTATCAGCCTTAAGTTAAGCAAAGGCTTCCAGCGCAGTAACTCTAAAACGCAGGCAGGAAGGCCCTTTATGTTCGATAACAAGCTCGTCTATTACATCTTGATATTGTCTTTATCGCTAATTTTAGGATGTAGTGAAGAAAACGTACCTCAATATCGAGAGTCCATAGTCGTTAGTTCTATTTCGGCCAGTAGTACTCTCCGTTCTCCTTCAGGAAGATATGGACCCTTGAATCTCCTTGATGGCGCGACCAGAACCAGCTGGGTAGAAGGCGCTCGGGGGTCGGGATTAGGGCAGAGTTTTAGTTTTACTTTTAGATCGCCGACAACTCTTGACCGCCTTCGCATTCGGAATGGTTTCGGAAACCCTCGCTACTGGGCTGACAATAATCGCGTTCGAAAACTAGAAGTTCGCTCAGATACTGGTGATTCGGTATCGATTGCCCTTAAGGATATTCGCGTTTGGCAGCAAGTAAAGTTTCCACGGCCTTTGAAGGGCCATAAGTTTCAGTTCATAATCAGAGAGGTTTATCGCGGTCAGAAACACGATGATACGGCTTTAGCGGAAATAGGTATACCGGGGCGTGATAATCATGGGAAGTTGCGATTCGAACTTCAGCGTGCGGCGATGCGTAGTCGGTCAAGATTCAAGGAATTGACGACAGGCCCTCAGTTACTTGACGTCTACAATCTCCTTCCGACACGACATTTTTCCAGCCGTAAGCATAAAATTCTTGCTCGTAATGGGTCTCTCGCACTCGCGAAGCCATTTAAGTCAGATACTTCATCTTTCAGTGCCAACAGGAAGACTGGATTTCTGAATATAGAAGATGATGGTACCGGCGGCGGTATGTTCGGTTCGTCGTTTTCGCTTTTCCCACTAAAGGATAAAAACTGTGTAGCCGTCGGTATTATCAATCGGCAAGTTCAGGAGGAATTTGCCGGGATACGCTCTTCTATCAAATTCTTGAAAGTCTGTAATGACAAGCCGTCTTCAATCTTAAAGCCGGTGATGCCGAAAGTTGATTACTTTTCTTTCGTGGAGAACTCCGAAGCGGGAAGGGCGCTGAAAAAAATAGACGGACGACTTCTTGCGTTGTGGTACATTTTCCCGAGCAAGCGGAGCGGCCTGATAATTCAACCAGTCAGAGAAAACGTTGGGCTCCTGGCATCGCGCCCCAATGCTGATTCCGCTTATCAATCATTGCTGGATTCGATTTCTTACAACGCGATAGAGCTGGAGTGGTCGAAGGATGAAGAGAAATTTCAAATACTCCGTAAGTTTTAGATCTTAAGGCGATTTATCAGAGCATTCGGGTGCCCTGGAGATACAATCTGAAAGGCTCCCGAACACTCCATAGTGTAAAGAGTTATTCAGTGAAGAGCTTTTTGATTTTTGGATTGTAAGATTTTTTTGCCAGGCCGCGAGCCGTTTCTCCCTTGTGGTTCTCTATATCGGCCTTTGCGCCCTTCTTTAGCAGCATGTTTGTCAGTTCCACCTTTCCAAGTAATACCGCAACATGAAGCATTGTCAGGCCGTGCATTTCTTCAGCTTGATTAACATTCGTGGTTTTAGGTACAAGCTTACGTGATATAGCATCTTCGCCAGTTTCAATTATGAACGAACTGGAGGCCAGAAGAGCATTATAACCGGAGTTACTGACTATATTCACATTTGCGCCACGATTTATTAGCTCCGTCGCAAAATTCGGAATTTTTGCCGCGCAAGCCCAGTGAAGTGCCGTAAATCCGGTACTGTCTTTATAATTGAGATTCGGACGACGTGCCATCAAAATTCTGAATAATTCCTCCTGTTTCTCATACTCATTCGCTTTGATTCGGCGATAATTCATCGCCATTACTACCGCGAGATCAGCTGAGAATATTTTCTTTCCGCGAGGTAAAGGTTGAATTGCCAGCATCAGCGGACTGTTCCCCTCCTTGTTGCGAGCATTGATGTCGGCTCCTCTTTGGAGCAAAAGGGATGCCGCCTTGTGATTGCGTGCAAATCTCGCCGCATCATGGAGTGGAGTATTTCCATCTCGATCTCGAACATTAACTGATATGCCGCGCTTAATCAGCATCTCTATATATTCCGGTCGATCGACGACTGCCGCATAATGTAGAAGAGTCTTGGCATTGGTGTCCTTCCAGTTTATTTCTACATTCTTGGCCATTAGTGCCCGAACAACTTTCGCATAGTCCGCGCCGATTGCTATAAATATGGGAGGTAGACCGCGACCATCCGGTAAGTTTGGATCTATACCTCTCTTTATTAGGAGTAATGCCATTTCCTGATTCCCTTTCTTAAGTGCGTGGGTCAGATACGAATCTCCATCAGAACCTATTTTTCGGTTCAGATTTTCCTCTTGTCCGATCAAGTTTTGCGCAGCGGAGGCATTGTTCTGATCTATAGCTCTCTGCAAGGGTGTGGCGCATGCACTGGTTAAGGTCAATGCGATGAGCGCCAGTATAAAGGTTTGGATATTCTTCAAATTAAGCCCTCCAATATTCACGTTCGTATATAGTAGATACCGCTGTGGCGATACTTCGCAGGTCTCGTCAACAAAAACGTCAGAGTGTAGACAATAATTGGAGCCGCGTGCATTGTAGACCATCACTCGATAAATTGCTTGCCCCGTGATATGTAATGAAGCAAACATAAATTCGGAGCAGGATTGCAACTGAGTTCTTTGGAATATTCGCCAGCCTATACTTTCCACTATGAGACTTTCTTCAACTTTCCGACCCAGTACATTGCGTCTTCTGGAGTTGCTTGGTGGTACTGCTTTATATGGAGAGCCGCGCGTCGCATTGAGAGAGGCGATGCAGAACGCCATGGATGCGGTTAAGGAGCGTCTGGCGATTCTTCGCCTCGAAGGAACCGAGCGGAACTATGGGGAGTTTCGCATAGATGTGTCCTTTCGAAATGATTCATCGGGCTCCTGGATAATTATATGCGACAATGGAGCAGGAATGGACCGCCGGCTGCTCCAGGATTTTTTCCTGGTTAGTGGCGAAACCCGAGAAGATCTACAAAGGCTGGAGGAACGATGTAGCCAGGCCGGCTTTACCTCGGGTCGGACGGGGCAATTTGGAATAGGTGTTTTAAGCTACTTCATGCTCGCCGATCATATTATTGTCGAAACTTCTCGCGCGCCGGATATCGACAAATCAGACGCCCGTGGCTGGCGATTCACCAGCAGTGGCCCCGACACGGATGGAACTCTTGAAGAAATAGATGCACCAGCAGGTACAAAACTTCAAATACGTTTGCGTGAGAAGTGTGATGCTGAGCGACTTCGGACTTACTACGCGGGTTATATCAAACGCATCATTGCACGCCCGCCGTGTCCCATCTACATTGAAATGCCGTCCTCCTCGGACTCGGAAATGGAAGTGCTCCCAGCCGATTGGAATGATGTTAAGAAGGAGACGCTTCTAGCAAAGATGGAGTTGTTATCGCAAATCTATTTTGCCAACCATTCCAAACCAGCTGAAGGCGAAATTAAATGTGACCGGGAACTAAAGAAAATGAGCGAGTGCGAAGAGTCGTTCAGAGTGACCACTCACCAGGGCGAAAACCGGCTGGGTCCTTATCGCATTCACCTCGTGCATTTTCAGCTGCCGGACGGCGATTGCGCGGCTTTTTTTGCTCCCATGCCCGACGGTATGGATGCCTTCGGCATTGCTTCATTTCCCCTCTCCGTCACCTGGAAGGGTGTTCGGGGAATTGAACTGACGGGAGAATATGAATACAAGATAAGATCTTTGACGACTCGTTTCGCTTTCGTCGAATGGGACCTGTTGTCCGGTGATGCCGGCAGAATTAACATCGCCCGTGACGAAGTATATGTTTCGGATGCATTCCTTGAGTGCGTTGAAGAGATCCAGGAGCATATCGATTGCTTGCTTCGAGAGTTTGCGGAGTCGGTCCCAACCAGTCGGTACGATTCCCTGAATTACGCCCTGGCCGGTTTGAATCTAAACGAAGGTTCGGAATCATTCTGGTTCGGCGATAAATTAGCGCGGGAACGAAGCGTTCATTACCAGCCCTTGCAATTTCCCATATGTGTTTTGGGCTGGCCCCACGGTTTTGCGAATCGCTCTTACTGGAATGGGGAACCGGTACTCTTCACGCAGGCAATGGAAGTCGCGCTCAATGATACAGTTGATATGCCGCTTCTCAATGGACCCCATAGAATTGTGTTCTATAAGTTCGGCCCCACGCGACTTGCTCTGTTGAGTGAATCCGTGGATGGCCCCACTGATTCACTATTAGAGTTTCCGGAGTCCTGGTCGGCGCTTGCTTGCATGAACTTTCGCGCACGGAGAGGAGCAGAACAACTCCTATGGAATCGAGAACACCCGCTTGCCCAATCATTACGACCAAAGGAAAAAATAATCCGTCGAGCATATTCATCGTCCGTTCATGGGTATGAAGATCGCATCGCCAAAATCATGTCGTCGGAAACGATGAAAGAAGTTCTGTCCGTCGACGTTAATGAGGCGATACTTCATCTCGCGTCCATTTTCCTGGCGTTTCGCCTGGTGGAATTCTGGAATGAGTTACTGAAGCAACATCCCGCGGACTTTGAGAAATTCTGGGGGCGCTTGTCGTCCGGCATCGCACGTGCCGGACTGGAGTACTTTTTGTTTTTAGATTGTGACCCATCACCGGCGAGTCACTTTCATAAGCTGATAGTGCTACATCCGGATCGAGCAGAGGAGTTTCGAAGGCCGCCTGATATACGAAAATATCTGCCGGAACCATCCGAAGAAGAATGGTGGTTGGTCTCGCGCGATGATTGAAACCGTACCTGGCTCATTTCGGCCGAATCAAGCTAAACTCCTTGAATTGCTGGGTGGGCTTGAGCTGTACAATGATCCGGTTGCGGCTTTTCGCGAAGCGTTACAAAACGCGATGGATGCCGTGCGCGACTCCATCGCCCGAGAAAGGCTTGCCGGCGGCACTCCCCTTGCTCCCGAGACAATCGGTCAAATTGCCGTCCGGCACAAGATTGACGTAGTATTCAATCCCACCGCGGCCACATTGGAAATCCGTGATAATGGCTCGGGCATGGACCTGAATACGGTCCTCAATTATTTCCTTGTAAGTGGTCGTGCCGACCGAGATGATTTGCGAGAACTTGAGCAGCGCTGCAATCAACAAGGGTTTAGCACTGAACGAAGCGGGCAATTCGGCATTGGTGTGCTGAGCTATTTCATGATTGCGAATAGAATCGAATTAAGAACGCGGTCTGATGCTGATAAAAGAGGAATACTGCTACATAGCGATGGCGTGAATGCGAAGGGACAAATCTCCCGAATTGACATACCGGAAAGAGGCACGACGCTTACGCTGTTTCTGAAGAAAGAGTACGCGAAAACTGAATTTCAGAAGCAGCTCGTCCATTTCCTGGAAATGGAAATAGCTTATACTCCCTGTCGCATAAGCTATCATATCGGTACGCGTACCGCGGAGACGATTGAAACCGGTTGGAATCCCGTGCGTCTATCTCTGCTGCTGGCGGATACGGATCGCTTCTCTTATCTTGAATACAAGGATGACGATGAGGCAGCTGCAATTGTGAGTCAAATGGCCGCGTGTCTTGATTCAATTGTAAGTGTCGGTGAGCTGGGTGAGCGTCTGGGAAGGTATCGTATCATTCTTCCATATTTTAAGTTGCTTGGGCGGGTTGGAAGCTCCGAAGAACTCTTTCCCTGTCGAGCGTATTTTAGGCGCGAAGAGTCTGGAGCAATGGTGTCGGTTCTGCCTTTCTTTTATCCACGAATTTATTGGAAAGGAATCGGGTTGGGAGGTAGGGACCATGATGAGGATTATAATTTCTTTTTTCATTCCCATGGCGTGCTGGTGCAATTCGATTTGTACGATGGAAATTCGGTAACTATAAACGTTGCTCGCAATCGTTGCTCAATAAGTAAGGAGGCGGAGGCGATTATAGAGCAACTTGAAACCGAGATTCTTGCCCTGGGTTCCAGGTTCCAGGAGATGCAGGGCGATTCACCATATCGGGAGATAAATGCACGGCTCTATGATCATCGGACTAAATACGATAAGGAGTATCGAGATTTACTTTATCAAAAGCCGAACGACTCATTTTCCTGGTTCTATCAGAAATCCGGGAGCGAAACCTGGAATGTCGGCCCGGTACCATACCCCATGGGCTGGGCCGACATTCAGTATGGTGAATCGGCAAGGTTAACGTGGACGGGTAAAGAACTTCATTGGCCTGTTCGTATTCCGGTCTTTCAATATTCCATTGATCCCGTTGAAATTTTAACGCCGGATTGTGTAATGCCCCTGTGGATAAACGATTCGCGGCGCATGGCCTGGTTGCGAACAACCGCCGACAAACCTTTTGATACTGGTATGGGCCCGGGAGTTCACGTCCCTCCGGAGTGGCGCGAACTGTGCCATATCAGCATGGAGCCGTTCAGCACTGCGATGTCCTACTCGCGTTTTCATCAATCTCTATGGAACCGGGAGAACCCATTGGTGCGAGCAACTACTCACGAAGCGGGAGCCTGGGTACGCGAACTACGATTTGAATCGCTTTATAAGGCGGGAGCTCTCGGGAAAGCGGAATCACGATCCGACTTCGCGGCTGCCTGGTTCATGGCAATACTGGCCCATGCGTCGTTCTATACGCGTAGCTCGGTCAATTCGCTTGAGCCTCTTATAACCCAGGAGCCTTGTCTATTGCGAAAGCTCTGGGAGCTGGCGTTTACCGGCGAAAGCGAAGCGCCGGATCGAGTGCTTTCCTTTCGTCATTTACTGAGTCTGGAAGATTATGCCGTCGCGATTTTGACGCCGGACAAAGGCTTCCAGTCATATCGAGGCCACAAACGGGTGGCGCGCTATCTGCCGGATCCGGAGGATCGAGAGAATTGGTGGGTGCTGGCAGAGGAGTATCAGCGAGAGTTTGATTGACTCCGCCATTGCTATTTAGCTATCTCCGAGGCTTAATATTTAGTTGAATAATCTCATTGTATCCCAATAATTCGAGTATGCGAGTTCATTTGTCGGTCATTCTCTTACTCGTCGTTGCTATTGCATGTAAAAAAAATCCAGACTACAAATACGTAAACAGTTTGCCCGGAGCTGTCTGGTTTTCCGATGTCATGCCTCTCTCTGCTCACCGGACTCGTATCCCTTTCGCAACCAGAGTTCGCTATCTGGCGGGCGAGTTTAAAAGACAACATGGGAGACATTCCGGAACTTATCGCGCCATTCGTTATGGAAACCAGAATGGTTGGATTCGCGCCGACCGTCTCTCGCAGGAGAAGCCCAGTCACTACTATCGAGTCATTGCTCGCCGCGGATTAAACCTGCGGGCTCGTCCGACGATTAAGTCCAGGCGCCTTACGGCTCTACCTCATCATCATATCGGCGAAATTATTGAGCCGACCACGCGCGTTGAGCGTATCGATAGGCGCCCAGGATACTGGTTCAAGACTTCCTATGGTGGTAAGACTGGATGGATTTTTTCCGGCTATACATTAAATTCGGCTTTCAGGGAGAGGCTTGAAGAGGAAGTAAAGTGGAAGGTGAGCCTGCGGGTAGAGAAGCTTACGCGATATAAAAGAAGTGAAAAGTCCCTGATTGGCCGAGGTAGGGTAAAGCAGGTGGCGGAGTTCAGTAAATACCTGGTCTACTCGGTCAAGTATAAGGCCATGGATACGGATTGCGAAGGCCCCCGCGAGAGAATCTACTTTAAAGAAAAATCGACGGGTTCCCTGTTCTATAATCCCGGCCTCTACTTTGAATCGATGGAGAAAAGTTCTCCTCCCTTTAAGAGCTCATTCACCTCATACGTCAGATTTTGTTTGTGTTGTTGCCCGAATTTTGGGCGATTCTTATACATTGAAACAAACAATGGGATTGTCAGGTTGAATTACCGGCGAACGGGGAAGGCGAATTGTGATGACGGTGGAATCATCGAGTATGATAATCGCAATCGCGGGATACCTGAAAAAAATAAACTTATGGTTTTTTGGCGTCGCCCGGACTGCGTGCAAATGCCTGATGATCGGGATAGGAAGTCGAGCAGACCAGGGAATCCCGGGCTCATTGACTATTCCCATGACCTTTTCGCCGTCATCCAATTAAGCCCGGAAGGTAAATTACGTATTTCGCGTCACCACGATGTGGGAGAGATCCCCACGAAATATAAAGCGGAATGGGATCTCGGCCGGCCCGTCGAGTAGCTGAGCATTGAGTATGCGTAAGTATTTCCTAATAGCTATTCTCCTCGAAGGTCGTACCATGAAATTAATTTTAACATTCACTCTATTGCTGGCTCTTACCTCCTTCACATCATGTGAAAAGGTGGAAGAATATCAATGGATTTACCCTCAGTCCGGCCTCAAGCTACGATCAAAGCCGGGTTTGCGCTCTAAGGTTCTAACCGTCATACCTTACGGCGAAAGGGTTCAGGTTCTTGAATACGGTACCAACAAGGAAACTATTGATAAGGTAGTTGGTCGTTGGGCAAGAGTTCAATGGATGAGGCCTGGTCAGGAAAAGAAAATGGAAGGCTGGGTGTTTTCGCACTATCTTTCAAAGACTCGACCGCGCCTGATTGAATACACGGGCACCACCAGTCGCAATATTGGGAAATTCAAGAGTGGCTGTCTGGGCCCGTGTGGGGCTTGCGATGTCGCCGCATTTTTTCCCAATGGGGTATTTCACATAAGCGATGGGTGTCACTGGGGCTATTTGCGCGGCAAGTGGTCGATCGTTGAGGGTGAAATCAAGGTTATCGCGGACCATCATCAATCTTGTTATGAAGACTGTCCCGAAGGTGTGGATCTCGCCGAATGGGAAAAAAAGAACCTTCGGCGCAATCTGGAATTCTATTTCATGGTTGATAAGCGAGGGCGATTTACCGTGCGCAACGGACCCACGCACTTTCTTCAAAAAGCGCGCGGTTTAGGTAAGATGGAAAAGTTTCAAAAATACAAGCCCAGTTGGTAATCAGCGCCTTCGTATAGTTCGAGAATCATGCTCTACCAAACCAACAACATCCACCCGGACCTCCAGCCCTACATGTATTCTCCTTTCGCCATTGTGCGAAACGCGATTTCAGGGAGTCGACCTCGACCCATTGCGATTGTTTTCGTTGGAAGAAATCGAAAGCTCTGCCTCTCGAATGCGAGAATATTATTGAAGCCATCAAATAAGTATGCACTACAAAACAAGAGAAGCTGAAGAACGACGCCTGCGTGGCTATATTGAAACTCTTTCTAGCGAAAATCCTCGCAAGGTTCAATACAAGTTACAGGAAATCGTGGGCATGTGGAATAAGCCGGATATCGCCCGCGCGAATGGTAAACGCGTCATTCATATTCGGATTGAACCCTGGCCCGATGCCGTGCGCGTTGTGGCCCGGTATATGGAACACCCCAATCCTCTCATCAGGGAATTTGCGGCGATCGCCTTGTGCTGTTCCAGCCCGTGTATCGCCGAAGCGTACCCTGGCCTAAAAATCGGCATCAAAGATATGAATCCGAATATACGTTTCCCATGCGCCAGGGCTTTCGCGTTCATGCCTCCCTATCCGCCGGCGCGTGAGTTATTGTTGACGCATCTAAAGGATTCGCGCTGGTCCATCCGGTGGGCCTGCGCGGCCGCGCTCAGCAGGCAAGGGTATGATGTTGATCCGCTGGATAAGGTCCTGCGTGAGACATTTCCGTGGGATATCAATAGCTTGTACTGGTGGGTGCACGCGGTTGAAACCTTGCCGCGCCGTTCCAATGAATTAATCGCGACTATTCAAGAGGCGCGGGATCGCTTGAGTAAGCGTCCCGACTCTCCAGCCTACGAGTTACGGCTGTTGGATGGTCTGCTCGGGAAAGACGCGGATTGATAACGAAATTCTAAAGGGGCATTGTGGAGAAAAAACCGTTTGATATAGTTGAGGAATGGCATGCCTACTTGTCCTGGTTGAAAGCGCGAATCCCACCATTGGCGCTGCGTTTGCAAGACCCCGCGGCTGCTGGAAAGCTCGATGAGCTGGAGGCCGTTCTCGGTGTCGTGTTGCCGGATGGTTACCGGAAGCTGTATTCAATCAACAATGGCGAATTGTTTCCGCCGTGGGAAGGTGTTGTTCTAGGCCTTATCTTTGAGCCGCTTGAGCGGACAATTGCCAAAATACAGGGTTGGCAAAGTGCTCGAAATGATGCGAAAGCTCATGATCTATTTCGGGAACGAGAGCGAGGGGAGTCGGATGCCTTCAATCTATCATCAACACCCGCGGGCCATATTCGCCTAACTCCCTTGAATCCCCTCTGGGTGCCGTTCCTCGGCGATGGCGGTGGGAATTACATCGGAGTTGATTTGGACCCGGGTCTTCACGGCATGCGAGGACAGGTCATCAATTTTGGTAGAGATTATGAACCCCAACGAGTATTGGCGACTGATCTAGCATCGTTTTTTAATGGAGTGAATCGCCTCGTAACGTCCCGCGCGCTTGACGACCATATTGATGTTCGCGGCGAAGAGGGCTACTTCTTCGATGTGCCGATTTTCAAGCTTTTGGGATTGAAGTAGAAGGCGATGCACTGAATACGTTAACTCCCAGGCAGAACGAATTTTGAGACTTACTGATTGACATTTCCGTGTTAGACAAGTTACGATTCCCAGGATGGAAATACAGAAACCCGTAACTCTTATCACGCGAATCGTTGAAGCAACCGGCAGGAATCGCGAAAGCGCGGAGAATTTCTTTGAAGATATCGTCTATACGATGCTGCAAGGTCAATCCGAACGAAAGATTCGCCGTCGGCTTGGTGGAGCCGGTATGGAGGAGCAGCTTGCCGATCAGGTATTAGAGGCGGCACGCGCGGAGTATGATAAATTCAAGGATACCGTGAGGCTGGAGTCGAAAAGCAGCATCGATCGAAAGTACATGATTGCTGCTTGTATTTTTGCTTTCCTGGGAGCGTTTCAGATCGGCCTTGCTCAAATTGCGCCTGAGTATTATCGGTTGTCAGTAATCGGAACTACCTTCTTCGTGATAATTTCGATTTATCTCTTCGTGCGCGCATTCACTGGAGACGGGGGTAACGGCCGTCGCCAGTCCTGATGATCTTCCTACGGCTGATTGCGAGAGATCTCTGAAGTATGAGCACACAAAAACCTGAACGTCAATGGCCTACCAGCCTCAAGGTTGTTTTGTCAGCCTTCGCGATAGTATATGTGGGCGATTCAATTCTCTGGTTGGTGTTGAGTAGCCTGGGCCAGTTGGCCTTGATCTATCAGCTTTCGTTTCGATTTCACGTTGTAGTGTATCCGCTAATATTAATCGGTTTCGTACTTTCCCTGTTTTGGCATGCTCGGAAGGGTCAGTATCGATTCGTGCACTTCGCGGCGATTGTCATTATATTGTTACTCGACCTATTGAAATATGCGGTACTGCGTGGTTTACACCCTTTCTATCATGGGATCTTCAATTAGAGAAGGAAGACGGTTGCTGTTGGCGTCACCCGTGCGCGATTGCATCGTCCGGGCGAACCATGGGAGTCAATTTTGACTGAACGATGTAAGAAGTGCGGTGAGCCGATCTTTGAGGCAATTCCGGGTAAGACGACGTCGGCCGAAATTCGAACTTTCGCGCAGTCCGCGCCTGCATTTAAGGATACTTCTATTCCTGAGGACGGGTGGATCCACCCAGGATCATATTGTCCCAATGGCTGCACCGCCACCATGCGCAACTATGGGTCTCGTAAACTCTGGGAGAAATTTGACAAGGAGCAACTGGAAGAGGAAAAGCTCAAGACATCGGCACTCCATGTGCGAAAGGAATTTACACCCCGTGGTGTGGGTTTCAGCGTTTATGTAAATGGCAATATTCAAATTCGTTTCAACGAATCTGAAAGTGACCAAATCCTCCGACTGAGGCCCGGTAAGTACCGCTGTAGCGTTAAGGAAGATGATGTGAGAAGGCAAGACCGATTGACTTCCAATGAAGTTCACTTTGTACTGAATCGCACGGAAACCGTAGAGCTTCAGTTTCGCCTAGAAGATGAAATGCTGCGACTCGAACTTGTTTGAAAACGCGCTTATGACATTTTTCGAATACAGCCCCGATGAATTTGAACATGATTTCGAGCTTCGATTCATGGAAATGTATGAGTCCTGGATTGAATTTACCGGCATGCCGCGACTGCGGGAAGTTCGACAAGATTTCGCCGGTGAGATCATTCGAGTTTTTTGTTTTCCGTCCTTTGAGGGCTATCATTTCAGCACTTTTCGCTCCGACGGAAAGGCGGAACTGATAGCGCTTGGAAACCTCTGGTATGCTCGTTTTGACGACACCGCTGATACGTTTCGTGAACTTGGCTATACACTGGAAGATCTTCGCATGGAAGGCGATTCGATTTCCGGAGGCGGCGAACTGCAGATTTCAATGCCGTACAACGATGCTGAAAAGCAGCAAGCCGAAAACAAAAAGAAAATCAGGCGCTCGGGGAAAGAGCTGAGCGATGGTGAGTTTAAAAAGTTTCACAAGCGATTGCGAAAGGCGGACAAGGAGATACGCGAATACTCGGGTAATGAACTGGTAATGGACGGTGTAACCGTGCTCGTGGAGGCCTGGGTTGATGAGCGTTACTGGCTGCTGCAGGCGAACGGTCTACCCATCAGCCAACTGGACAAGCTGTTCGAACAGTGTGTTCGGTTCTGGAAGAAAGACCCGGCCTTCGCGGAACCCGCGCCAGAAGAGAAGGGAAAAGAGGACCCGTGGAGTGAGACGAAGCCACGCTTTCGCTCGGCGGAACATGTTCTACTGCTGCGGCAATTTCATGCCATGAGTCGCTTGAGTGAAATATTTTCCGCGAAGTGTCCGGCGTGCGAAGCGGAAATCGCCCTGGATGTACACCATCTGAT
>CAZGYS010000084.1:0-906 GCA_964530305.1 uncultured Leptospiraceae bacterium | reverse complement strand
CGAACAAATCCAGCCGCTATTTTATCAATTCATATTGCACGGAAGTCAGGGAACATCGCGCGGCCATGTCCATTGATAGCGCGCCGGCGTGGGAGACGGACTTGCCGCAACACATCAACCGGGAACGTCGATATACCGTGCTCATTCGCAATGGCGCCATTGAGACCGCTGAGCATCCGTTTGAAGAAGGGTAGAGCGGGCTTTTTTTCTTGCTTTACCCGGTAAGCAAGGAGCCAATTGGTCAGGGAAGACGCACGGTGAGTTCTCGGATTGAGCTACTGGTCTTTGATCTGGACAATACTCTGATAGACCGTAATGCGGCCTTTCGCCTGTGGCTGGAGGAGCTTGTACCCCTTCACGTTCAGGCGGATTTATCGCTCGCCGGGGATATGGTCGAGCGTCTGGTTGAGCTGGATGGCGATGGTCGAACGGATAGGCGCGAGTTTTGCGAGTGGGCTCACCGGGAATTTCCGTTGCTTCCTTCGCCGGCTGAATTCGCGGAGCTGCATGACTTAATCGTCCAGCATATTCGCCCCGACCCGGAAATTCACGCGGTTCTTCGGGCGCTCCGGAGCAAGTATCGGCTGTGCATCATGAGCAATGGTTCTTCCCGCAGGCAGCGCGCGAAAATCGCCGCGGCGAACCTGGAAAAACTCGTGGAAAATATCTTTATTTCAGGCGAAGTCGGGTTCGAAAAACCGGCGGCCGAGTTTTATAATCATGTCCTGGGAGCTATTCGTGTACCCGCTTCGGCGGCATTGATGATTGGCGATGATCCGGAGCGGGACATTGCCGGAGCCCGAGCCGTTGGCATGCGAGCCGTGCAAGTAGCAACTGGCCGTGAGTCTATATCATCCGATTCCTTAGGAAGTGTACGTGAACTGCCGGATTACCTGAGTACCTTGT
>CAZGYS010000083.1:0-14970 GCA_964530305.1 uncultured Leptospiraceae bacterium | reverse complement strand
AAAGCCGAGAGCATGGAAGGTCTCCAGGACAAACTCGTCAAAAAACTCGAAACGGAATTGCTGGAGAAAATCGAGGGATACACGGAGCAAGCCGTCATCCGAGCCAAGTCCCATGAGCAAATCGCCATGTTCGTACTGCTGATCATCGCCGTGGTCGGAACGATTCTGGGGATCATTCTTTCCATGCTGATCACTCGGGGCATTACCAAACCCATGGCCGCCGCCATCACGGACATTAAAGCCATCGCCGCGGACGGCGATTTGACCATTCGCCTGCCGGACGAGGCGAAGGACGAAATCGGCGAAACGGCGCGCTGGATAAATCACCTGGTCGAAAAAATCGAAAGCATCATCGGCGAAATCAGCCAGGGCGCCGGGGACATCGGCAACTCAAGCGATTCGCTTAATGATTCCAGCCAGACCCTTTCCACCGGCGCCGAGGAAATGTCCCAGCAATCCCAGACCATCGCCGCGGCGGCCAATCAAATGAGTCAAAACCTGCTGGTGGTGGCCAACGCCACCGAGGAGATGTCCACGTCCATTTCCGAGGTTACCAGACAAGCCATCGAGGCGGCTCGCGTGGCGGCCGAGGCGAACTCCAGCGCGGACAAAACCAATTCCGTTGTTTCGGAACTGGGCGAAGACGCGCGTCGCATCGGCGTCGTGACCGAGAGTATTTCGGATATCGCGGACCAGACCAATCTCCTGGCCTTGAACGCGGCCATCGAGGCGGCCAGCGCGGGGGAGGCCGGTAAGGGTTTCGCCGTTGTTGCGTCCGAGGTTAAGGAACTGGCGCGTCAGGCCTCCGAGTCCGCGGAGGACATCAAGTCCCGCATTCAAACGGTCCAGGCCGGTACCGAACAAACCGTGGCGGCCATTCAAGCCATCACGCGCGTCATCGGTCAGTTGAACGAAATCAATTCAGCCATCGCCTCGGCCATGGAGGAGCAATCCATCACGACGCGGGAAATCGCCGCCAATGTGAATCAGACCTCCACCGCGGCGTCCGAAGTCAGCAAGAACATCGAGGGCGTCTCCCAGGTCGCGCGGGAAGGCACTCAGGGCGCCGACAATACCTTTACCCTGGCGCAAGCCTTGAAAAAACTCTCGGCGAACCTGCAACAAATCGTTCATCAGTTTAAGATCGAAAAATAGGTTCTCGACAACACAGGTTCTCCATGAAGAAGCAAACTCGCCTTGCGCGCGCCCTGACCGGGTTGCTGCTGATCGTCGGAGGCTTTTCCGAAGCCTTCGCGCAGCATCGCGACCGAACGGAGATCATCTACGCCTTTCGCAACTACAGTCGTCCGGCGCCCATTCGCATGATTCTCGTGGGCGAGATTCGCAGCAAGATCAAGGTCGCCAAACCCCGGGACATCAAATCGCCCTACGTGGGCTACGACACCCGCGAGGACCAGGTCACCGTCAAGGTGGTGAATCGCAAAGGCCTCAAGGTCGGGCAGAAATTATTCATCATCGATAAAAACCCGTACCACAAGAAGTTTCGCAACGGCCTGGTCGTGGGCGAAATCACGGTGCGGGCGGTCTTTTTTCATCCCTTCTTCGGTCACGTCCTGACCGGCACCGGTATTTTGTTGCGCGTGCGCGAAGGCATGTTCGTGGCCCGGACGCTGGATACGGAAAACCTGGCGCGGGCTTTCGAGCGCAAGCGCAAGGGCGATTTTTACTACCAGCGCGGAGATAAGGAACGCGCGCTGTCCAACTACTATGCGGCGTTGGAAGCCGACCGCGCCTTGCCGGGGGCCCACTCCGCCCTGGGACGCGTCTACCTGGAAATGGACATGGCCGGCGAAGGCAGTCTGCCCGTGCGGGCCCTTTCCGAGTTTCAACTGGCCTGGCGCAACCGGCGCAACTTTCGCTACAAGTACGACGAGTATCGCTTTTATCTTGATTACATGAAGGCGCTTTATTTCGCCTACAGCCTGCGGCGATTCTCCGCCACCCGGGGCGAGCTGCTGGTCAACTATCTGGACAAGATTCGCATGGTGGGCAATGAGGCCCTGCGCATCAAGGGCGACGATCGCGACGTGCTTTTGAATCTGGGGCGCGCCGAATACTATCGCATGACCTACCTGGTACGGGAGCCGAAGGCCCTGAACGATACGCGCAAGAAGGCGGCGGACTATCTCAAGCAGGTGCTCAGTCGACCCGGCTCGGAACCCGAACCCCATCGCACCGCGTTCTTGTTCTATTTTTCGCTGTACGACTCCATGCGTCGCGCGAGCGACGGGGAGAAGCTGTATCGTGCTTCGCGTCCGTTGATCTATTACAGCCCGGACTTCACTCGCTGGGAAGACGGTGAGTACACGACGAAGAGCCGGGGACCCGTTCTGCCCGGGCGGGAGCGTCTGAAGCGGCTCCTGCTGTATCATTACGAGAAATACAACTTGTATCTGGATCGTTCGTCTTCGAAGCCGGATCCGGAAGTTCGCGCGATTTATCGGCGATTATAGGTTCAGGGTCTTAAGGAGGGAAAGGTCGATGGGGGGCGGCAAACCTCTTTCACCCTCAAACCTCCGGACTCTCAAACCTTTCGACCCTTATTCCATTTGACCGTCGGACCATTGGACCGTTAGACCGTTCTCGTGTCCTTTTTTCAATCCACGTCGAAAGATCCCGATACCCACGCCCGCACCGGCTTATTGCGATTCGATACGGGTCGCGGGGACGCCGTTGAAGTCGAAACCCCGGTATTCATGCCCGTGGGCACGGTCGGTTCCGTAAAGGGCTTATGGCAGGAACACCTGGAGGAAATCGGTTACGGCCTCATTCTGGGCAATACCTATCACCTGAAACTGCGACCCGGTCCGGAGCTGATCGAAAGCTTCGGCGGCCTGGCGAAATTCATCGGTTGGTCCGGCGCGATTCTTACCGACAGCGGCGGCTTTCAAGCCTTCAGTCTGGCGGAGCGGGTGAAGTTTCTGGAAGAGGGTATCGAGTTCGCGTCGCACATCGACGGAAGTCGGCATCTATTTACGCCCGGCAGCGTGATTGATATCCAGAACAGTTTAGGTTCCGACATCATGATGGTCATCGACGATTGCCCTCCGGGCGATGCCGATCAAGAACGCGTTCGTCTGGCCCTGGAGCGAACCCATGCGTGGGCGCGACGTTCCATCGAACATCATCGCAGGCGCGCGGACGAGGGTAAGCTGGATGCCGATCGCCGCCGTCTTTTCGGAATCATTCAGGGTGGAATTCACCTGGAGCATCGCCGCGAGTCCGCCCAGGCCGTTCAAGATTTACCTTTCGACGGCATCGCCGTAGGCGGCTTAAGCGTCGGAGAGACCCGCGAAAGCATGTACGGCGTGCTTGAGGATCTCGGCGGACGCCTGGACGAAAAACGCCCGCGATACTTGATGGGGGTCGGGACGATTCCGGACTTTCTGGAAGCGGTACGCAACGGTATAGATATGTTCGACTGTGTACTTCCTACTCGCAACGCGCGTAATGGGCAGATTTTTACGTCCCGCGGTAAAATCAATTTACGCAATGCACAATATGCGGATAAAAACGAAGCACCTGATCCGGAGTGTCGCTGCCGAGTATGCCGTCGCTATTCGCTCGGTTATATGCGACACCTCTTTATAAGTAAGGAAATGCTGGGGCCGCAGCTCGCCACCTATCATAACTTGCATTTTATCTTCACTTTCATGGCGGAAATGAGAAGCGCCATACGCGCGGGTCGATATTTGGAGTTTTATGAGCGCTGGAAAAAAATACCGTTTTGAGCTTGATTTTTTGTATTGACAGGGACGAGATTAATAACTGAAGTACCGACATAAAATTTGATAGACTTTCAGGGGGGCCTGACCGGCCTGTTACGCCATGGAAATTGAAAGAAGAGAAAACGGTGAAATTGTAATTCTAGATGTGAATGGAGAGATCGACCTCTACAACGCACCCGAAATTAAAGAACTCATCAACAAGCTGATCGAAGAACAAAAGTATAATGTTATTATAAACCTAGACCGTGTTTCTTACATCGATTCCTCCGGAATCGGTGCCCTGATTTCCAGTCTGTCGAACCTGAAAAAATACCAGGGCGGTTTGAAGATCATCAATGTGTCCGGCTCCGTTCGAAAAGTATTCGAGCTGACCAAGCTGACTTCCTTCTTTGAGATCTACGATTCCGAGGCCGACGCCGTCGGAGCCTTCAAGTAATCCATTCGCTTTATTCGTTCCTTGCAGTTTCGAAATAGTTTTGGATAAACCCTCCGCGGTTTATCCTATCTTCTCAACCCAAACGATTGCCGAGTCATTGACATGACCTCGGCTTTCGTGTGTTCGGGGTGAGCCTGCTTCCGGGCGGAGCTTCGGGCGAGTGGGGTTCTTCGACCCTCCTTGCCTCGGCTTGAAATCCCGGGTCATACTCGATTCATATCCGGCGAGCGAGAGCCTTCTCGTATTGTTTCCATCATTCCCGATTGGCGCTGAACCAATGGAGACCTTCCGTCTACGCCGGACCCCGGACATATTCGGGGCGGCGATAATCCCGGAGAGGATGGGAAAAGAGGCGGGAATGATTTGACAGCTTGAGCACGCGGCGGGGAAATGCTACCTTTCACAATTATCCGCTTTCCCCGAGGCCCGGATTTCAGTCCGCGTGAAGCGCCCGACCGGACGGTCACGCGCCGGGGAAACTACAAAGACGATTTGCCCGATACTTCTGGAGGTATTTTGATGATTATTACGAAGAAAAGGCCGTCGGTCGCCGTGATGCTGCCCCTGCTGGCGATGGCTGCCGTGGTGCTGGCTAATTGCGGTAAGCCGGTTCCCGTTCAAGAGCTTTCGGACGCTCGCAATGAAATCGCCGAGGCGACCATGGTGAAGGCCGAAAAATACGCGAACGAAAAGTACACGAGCTCCAAGCAATCCCTGCTGGCCGCTCACACGCTGCTGCTCGATGAGAAATTCGAGGACGCTCAAAAGAAAGCCCTCGAAGCTCGCGACGCGGGTCTGGATGCCCGAGAGCAATCCGCTCCCCTGTACGGCGCGGATGAGAAGAAACTTACGGAACAATTCCTGAAAGACGCGGAAGAAGCCTACGCCGAGGTCCTGGCCAAGGACGACTACCAGGCGGCCAAGAAGCTTCTCATGGACGGCAGTGAACTGCTGACCCAGGCCAATGCCGAAAAGAAAGGCGCCGGCGTTCCCACGCCGAAACGTCATTCCACCCTGCGTGTTTACGGTGAGTCCATTCGCAAGCTGCAAGCGGCTCGCCAGGCGGCCATTCGCGCCAAGAACGTAGCCCTGGCCCAGAAGGACGACCTGCTGGATTCACTGGCCGGCGTGGACAACATGCTCAAGCGCGCGGAACTGTACAAGGCCAATGAAACCATCCCCGAACTTTACAATAACGCGAAGTCCGAAGTAGCCGCCGCGCGCAAGGACATCGAGGAAGGTAAACTTAAAGACGGTAACGCGCACATTCTGCGCGCCGAGGAACTGGCCAAGGCCGTTCTGAACAACTCCCTGGATAAATACGCAAAGCAGAAGATGGAAGAAGCGAAAGTCGCCGTCAACGGCGCCGACGAGCGTTTCAAGGACATCGTCCCCGAGAAAGTGGCCGACGCCGGTCTGCGTGACCGAGTGGCTCGCCTGAAAGAAACCCTGGCGGCGGCTCGCGAAGCTCAAAAATCGGGCGAGCAGAAATACGGCTCGCGTCAGTACGAAAACTCCATCACGGAATCCGAGGAAGCCATTCGTCTTTCCAAGATAATCGACGAGCAACTGGTGGCCCTGAAGCAATCCTTTACCACGGTTACCAAGCGCGGTAATACCACGGAGCCCAAGAAAACCGAGCCTAAAACCGAGCCGGTCGCCGAAGGCACCTGGAAGCGTTACAAGGTTCGTCGTAAGAAGCCGGTTGATTGCCTGTGGCGAATCGCCGCTTACAAATTTCACTACGGCAACCCCTGGCTGTGGCGCAAGATTTACGAGGCCAACAAGAGCAAGATCAAGAACCCGAATCTGATCTACCCCGGCCAGGTTCTGCGCATTCCGCCCAAGACCTACAAACCGGGTGATAAAGAGCCCGCGAAGACCACGGACAAACCGCTGGAAGTGGACCCCAAGAAAGGCGGTAATACCCAGCCGCGAGAGAATATCGAATAATTGAATGGGGGGCAACGCTCCCCGCCGACTTTCGAATAAGACCCGGGCTCGTTGTCCGGGTCTTTTTGTTTTAAAGGCGGTAGGGGCGCATGACGGGACGCAATCCTCACTGGTTGCGCGAACATTGCGGGCTATATCGATTTCACTACGGCGATGATTTCATCCACCATGGTCGTATCCAACCCGCCTTCGCTTCGGTCCAGGCCCGGAAAAAATCCCGCCGCCAGATTCCGGTTTAGATAGTCCACAAGCCCCATCTCACTTCCGCCGATTTCCACCGCGGAGTCGACGCCTTCCGCGGGGCGCCGGAGCAGGTAGGGGCCGGCGCCGCTGATGTTCGCCTTGTGATAGTCGTCCGGCGCAAAGGCGATTCCGAATTCGGCTTCGTTGTCGTCTTCGGCGTAGAGCTCGTATTCGTCCAGGAGCGCCCGGCGAACGTCATCGCCGTAGGCTTTCGCCTCCACCTCAAACATGAAGGGATCCACCAGCGCGAATTCATCGCCCCAGGCCGGTAGGATGCCGTTCAAATTCACGTCGCCGATAAGCTGGACGAAGGCGCGCCCGAGCATCCCAATGGGCCCGAATTTGTCCTCCAGCCAGTCCACGAAGGCGGGCGTGTCTCGGCCCGGCGGCACGATGGGGTCATGGGGCGTGCGCGTGGTTCCCGGGCCGGGCGTGGCGAATTCATATCCGTGGCGGCGCATGATCTCGACCGCGCGCCGCAGATTTTCGGCCTGGATTTCGCACGCGGCCGAGCATATCTCCCAGGCGATTTCCCTGTGCTCGGGCTCCCACACGCGGCCGCCGAGTTGCCTTAACTCCGACCAGACCTCGTGCTTTCGGCCGGCTTCATATCGTTCCATCAAGTCCATATTTTCAATCATCCGGCCCAAAAATCAGCGCCTCCGGACGGACCTCCGCCCGGCGGGTGGGCTACCTGGAAAACCGGGCATCTACCACGCCCGCGTGGGTGGGTTACCTCAGGAGAGGGGCGGTGGCGGCGCGGCGCCGTGCGGAGAGGGCGTCGCATGAAAACGCCGAAAAAGCAAGTCGAAAAAAGAGGACCTGAAAGATCGCCTCAACGCCTGAAAACGGCCCTGGGGCGCAAAGGCCGGGGCCGCGAGATCAGGTCAGAATGACGATGGTGATCATGGCCGCCCCGTAGAGCAGCTTGCAAATCGCGCCGATGCGCACCGGCTTGATGTGAGTGCTGTAACCGGTTACCATGACGTGTCCGAACAAGAACAGCATGGAAAGGCCGCACATGATCAGCACCGTATGCACGGCGGCCGACTGGATGTCATGGAGCAGCAGCATCACGGACGACAACAGGCCCGCGAAACTCATGAAAGCTCCCTGCGCTACCCAGCTCATGACCAGCAAGCGCGAACCATTGGTTTCCAGGTCCTTGAACATGGTAACGGCGCCGCCCACGATGAGTTGATGAAACAGCCCCCATGCGGCCAGAAGCAACCCCAGGGTGATACCGACGATTTTCAAGATTAGTATCAATTCCATAGCATGAACCTCATTGGACCGGCGTTGCAACGGGCGTATAAAAGCGATGCAGCGAGTCCATATAGGAGAAGAACGCGCGCATCCTGTCCGGGGAAGAATCCGGAGCCGTATAATAAATGGCGTGGGCTTGCGAGCCGCGGAACTTGAGGCGCCCGAAACGGCGATAAGTTACGCCCGCTCGGCGAAAGCGCGAAGCGACGTCCTTACGCTTGAAGCCGTTCTCCGGCCCCTTGCGATCAAAAGTCCCCTCGAAGTGATAGCCGCCTTCCCGATCCGACGCGAAGCGGCCCCGGGAGACGTACTGCCAGCGCGAAAAATTGCGAAACTCCGCGTCGTACCAACCGTTGGCGAAACGATTCTTCTGCGCGGGATTGTAGCGGCCGGGCAATTTCACCAGGCGATACTCCATGGTGACCGGCAGATTGTTCGGCGAAAAGCCCGTGGCGATGACTTGATAGTGGCGCACGGGAGTGCGGCTGACGCTGATGTTCCAATCGCGGGGGAGGGACAGGGCGATTCCGTATTCCTGAAAGTCGATCTGGCGATAGTACTGTTTCCCCAGTTCGCTTTGCCCGGTACTGGGGCAGGCCGTCAGGGCCGGAAGGAAGAGGACCGTGAAGCACAGCAGGGCGATTCGCCGGAAACGCGAAGCCCCATTCGAGGGAAAAGAATTATGCCGCCGCCTTTCGTTCATGCATGCCGTTGGGACCCCGAAGGTCCCCGTTACTCACCGCGGGCTTGCCCGCTGTCTCTATGTATGTCTACGTTGCAATCTATATATTGCAATTAACTATATTTCAATCGCCGGGGCCTGAACCAGTCAGGTTTTCCCGGCTTCGATAACCGTTCAGCCCTGATCCGCTCGCGTCAGGATCTCCACGCCGTCGTCCGTAACCAGGATGGTATGTTCGTACTGAGCCGATAACGAGCCGTCCGCCGTCCGCACCGTCCATCCGTCGCTTTGATCGAATACCACGCGCCAATCACCGCGATTCACCATGGGCTCCACCGTAAAGGTCATGCCCGGCTTAATGCGATTGCTGATCATCTTTTGTTTGTAATGCGGAATGCTGGGTTGCTCGTGAAATTTCTTGCCTATGCCGTGGCCGGTCAGGTCTCGCACGATGCCGTAACCCCGGGGCGTCAGAAAATCATCGATGGCTTCGCCGATGTCGGAGACGCGGGAGCCCGGCTGAACCGCGCCGATGCCGATGTACATGGAGCGCTCGGTGTCTTCCATCAGTTGGCGAGCTTCCTCGGTTATTTCACCCACCGTGAACATGCGGGACGTGTCTCCGTGAAAGCCGTTGAGGATCACGGTAACGTCGATATTGATGATGTCTCCGTCCTTGAGGACTTCCGCCGCATTGGGAATGCCGTGGCAGACCACGTTATTCACGGACGTGCAGATGCTCTTGGGAAAGCCTTTATAATTCAGGCACGCGCTGGTTGCTCCGCGCTTCAAGGTGTACTTATGAGCTCCAGGGTGGACACGCCCGCCTTGACCAGGGCTCCGGTTTCGTTGAGGAGTTCGGCCGCCAGCTTGCCGGCGTCCCGCATCCGAATGATTTCCGATTTGCTTTTAATATGGATCATTATGGTTCAATATAAATCTTAAGGCGACCCCGGGCCACCTCGGTTGGCGTTTATGTACGCCTCATCGGCACTTACTTATCCGTCACCTCATACTAATCTGTCGCCTCATTTTTCGGCAAATCGGGTAAAATAATGCGTTTCAGGCCCGATTGGCGCCCGCGGCGCCCCCAAAAAAGGCCGTCGATTCTACCGCGAATTCGGACCGATTTCCCCGGAATCATCTTGACTGCCAGGAGGATCTATACTGTATATGTATGTACAACCTCCGTGGACATAGTAGTCTCTTTAATCATCATCTTCAGCCTCATCCTGCTGAACGGTTTCTTCTCCGGCGCCGAAATCGCCATTATCTCTCTCCGCAAGAGTCGTACTCAAGCGCTCATAGACGAGGGGAACAAGCGTGCCCTGCTGGTCAGCCGACTGCAGAACAATCCGGATAACTTTTTCGCTACCGTTCAAATCGGCGTCACCCTGGTGAACGTCATCGCCTCGGTAATTGCCGGTGAGCGTCTGACCGATCGCCTGGCGCCGGGCATCACCGAGCTATTGAGCAAGGTCCCGGCCGTGGGCGGATACATCCAGGGGTTTGGAACCGAAACGACCATCGTCATGATCGTCGTGATGATCACCTACATTACCCTGGTCTTCGGGGAACTGGTGCCCAAGTCCCTGGCCCTGCACCATTCGGAGAAATTCGCCCTGTTCGTGGCCTATCCCCTGAATTTCGTTTCCCGGGTCTTTACCACGTTCACCCGTTTTCTGACCTTTTCCAGTAACCTGATTCTCAAACCCTTCAACGATCAGACCAGCTTCAGCGAAACTCGCCTTTCACCCGAGGAGATTCTCTCCATGGTGGAGGAGGGCGTGAAAGCCGGAACCATCGAGGAAAGGGACTACGACATGATCGAAAATGTCCTGGAGATCAAGGAGACCGACGCTCGGGAAGTAATGGTGCCCCGCGTGGACATGCAGGCCTTGCCCACGGACGCCGGAGATACGGATTTTCATCAAGTCATCGATGCTTACTATAGCCGCATGCCCGTCTACCGGGACAACCTGGACGACGTCATCGGCATCCTGCACATCAAGGACCTCATGCGGGCCATGGCTCGCAATAAGGACATCGTCCTGACGGACCTGGTGCGCCCCGCTTATTATGTCCCCGAGACGCAAAACATCGCCGACATCCTGAGACAGATGCAGAAGCGCAAGACGCACATGGCCGTCGTCGTGGATGAATTCGGCGGCACGGCGGGCCTCTTGACCATGGAAGACATCCTGGAGGAAATCGTCGGCGAAATCGATGAAGTCCGGGATGATCCCGAGGACAACAAGATCGTTTCCCTGGCGGACGGCAGCTACATGGTCGCCGGGTCCTGTTCGGTAATCGACTTCAACGAGTTCTTCGAGCATGAAAGCGAAATCGGAGAGAACGATGCCGCTCCGCCGGAACTGCCGGAATCGGATGCGTATGCTTCCGTCGCGGGTTTTTCCATCAAGGAAGTGGGGAGATTCCCGGAAGTAGGCGAGAAAATTCGCAGCGGGCGCTTCTCCTTTGAGCTGGTCAAGCGTCAGCGTCAAAAGCTGGTCCTGTTCAAGGTTACGAAACTGGATCCCCCGGGTGAAGACGACTCGCAAGAAGACGCCGCGTCGGCCGCGGAAGCGGAGCAGAACACGAGCGAAGCCGCCCCCGCTGATGAAACCGAGGACAAGCGTGACGGCGGTTCCTCAAAGCAGCGTAAAAAGAAGTCCGGCCGGGGTGATTCGGCGCGGAAGTCCGCGGATAAAACATCCAGAGACTCGTCCGCAAATAACAATGAATCCGGTTCGCGTGGGAAATCCGGAAGTCGTAAAAGTGATGATAAAGGTCGCGGGGAAGTTACCGCTCGAAAACAGGGCGCCGGCGGGGAAGAAGTGATTCGGGAGGGCCGTCGATAGCCCATAAAAGAATTTTTTCTTGTGCGCGATGCATGATGTGAATTTGTGTCTGTAACGAACGCGCGTTCACGCGTTCCTGAAATCAAATAAAATCGTTGTTTAACTCTCTTTGCGCGTGGATTGGCGCGGGTTGGGGTTGAGATATTTTAGTTTTTGAGGTATTAACATGTCGAATGATGATCTCGATTTATCACTGAGTGAGGACATTATCGCGTTGCGTGATCTAACGCGCGATGTCGTTAAGAATGAAGTTATTCCGGTCCGCATGGAGCTGGATGAGAAAAACGAATATCCTCACAAGGTATTTGATAAATTCCGCGAAGCCGGCCTGTTTTCGGCCATGTTCGACGAGCCTTACGGCGGTCTGGGACTGGGCGGTTTGACCTGGATCATCATGTCCGAGGAAATCGCCTACGGCTGTCTGGGCGTCAGTACCGCGTTTCTGGCTACGAAGCTGGGCGCCCTGCCCATTGAAGTCGGCGCTACCGAGGAACAGAAGAAGAAATGGCTGCCGCCCCTGGCCAGCGGAGAACAAATCTGCGCCTTCGGTCTGACCGAGCCCGGCGCCGGTTCCGACGTTCCCGCTCTACGCACCACGGCCGAGAAAAAGGGTGACAAGTACATCCTCAACGGCACCAAGCAGTGGATTTCAGGCGCCGGTCCGGCCGACGTCTATACCGTATTCGCGCTGACGAATAAAGACCGCGGACCGCGCGGAGTAACTTGCTTTTATGTTCCGAAAGACACTCCCGGTTTCACCTTCGGTAAGAAGGAAGACAAGCTGGGGATTCGCTGCTCTGAAACCCGTCAGTTGATTTTCGAGGACTGTGAAGTTCCGGCTGAAAACGTCGTGGGTGGTCGTGAAAACTCCGGCTTCCTGCACGCGCTCAAGACTCTGAACCTGTCTCGTCCGGCCGTTGCGGCTCAGGCGGTGGGCACGGCCCAGGGTGCTTTCGACTGCGCCATTCAGTATGCCCGCGAACGCGAGCAGTTCGGCGTGAAGATCGCTTCCTTCCAGGCCATCCAGCACATGCTGGCCGAAATGTCCATGAAGATCGAAGCGGCGCGTCTGCTGACCTACAAGGCCGGCAAGCTCTCCGAGAAAGGACATCCGGACCTGGCTAAATTCTCGGCCATCGCCAAGTGTTTCGCGGCCGACCGTTGCATGGAAGTGTGCACGGACGCCGTTCAGATTTACGGCGGTTACGGTTACACCAAGGAATACCCGGTTGAGAAATACTTCCGGGACGCGAAGATTCTGCAAATCTACGAAGGCACTAGCCAGATTCAGAAAAACGAAATCGCGGCCGGCCTCATCAAGGAAGCCGCTTCGCGCAATCGCTGAAAATAACATTCATGGGTCGCGTCGGCAACGGCGCGACATGCAGAGACCACCGTCGTCGCATCCAACGCGCGCGGTGGTTTTCTTTTATTCGAGGTTCGCATGATTTTAGTTACGGGAGCCACGGGAGCGCTGGGAGGCCGCGTAGCGCGTCTCCTGGCTGAACAGGAAATCCCCATGACCTTGATGGTCCGGGAACCGTCCCGGGCGCCGGACCTTCCGGGAGCTCGAGTGGTTCGGGGCGATTACGCGGACCCCCGGAGTCTGACGGAGGCCTTTCGCGGCATTCGCATCGCCTTTATCGTTTCCGGGCACGCCGAGCCCATGAAGCGGGCCATATTACACGGCAATGCCTTCACCGCGGCCGCGCAAGCCGGCGTGGAACACATCGTGTACACATCCTTCCAGGGCGCTTCGCCGGAGTCTAAATTTCCCTTCGCCCGCGATCATCATCAAACCGAGAAATATCTGCGTGAGGCGGGCGTTCCCTTCACCGCGTTGCGCGATAATCTCTATCAGGACGTCGTTCCCGATCTCATCGACGAGCGGGGACGATTGCGGGGACCGTCGGGAGCGGGACGCGCGGCCTGGGTGGCCCGGGAAGACGTTGCGCGGACGGCGGTCGCCCTGTTGAGCAACCCTCCCGGCGAATCCGCCGTTTACGATCTGACCGGGCCGCGCAGTCTGGACATGAACGAAACCGTCGCCATACTCTCCAAACTTACGGGGCGAGAACTCATCTATGAGGACGAAACCGTTGAGGAAGGGCGCGCCTGGCGTTCGACTTACGGGGCTCCCGAGTGGGAAGTCGGCTGCTGGCTGGGGTCCTATGAGGCCATCGCCGCGGGCGAGCTGGAGCAAACCAGCGATGCCGTGCGAAAACTCACCGGTCGCGAACCCATGGACATCGAGGAATACCTGCAAGCCAACCCGGCCTTGCTGGATTCCCTTCGGCGAAAGTAAACAAAGCAATCCGAACGGCCAGCGGCCGGGCAGCGATTCCTCTTCGTGATCCGGATCTGAAGATTAAAGCTGAAGATCCACCGAGCCTATATCGGGGCCCGTGTTGGGCACGTCGACATTGTAGGCTTCCACACAGACCAGCGGATACTGGCGAAAGGGGCATTCGCCGCGGATGATTGCGAAAGCGCAGGCGTCCACGCCGAAGGTCGAGGGATCGTCCAGAAAGACCAGCGGAAAGTCGGGGCGATGACCGCATTCGGCTTCCTTGTAGAATATGGCGATGTAGATACGCTCGTAGGCTTCGCCGAGCTCCAGGGTGGGCGTGACGTTTCCGCACGCGAACGTGAGCAAGCAGGCGAAAATCGCCGCGGCGATGGAGGTCTTTCCCGGAACCGTATTCATGCAAGTTTCACTTCTTCAAAAACTCAACTGGAAGAGGGTGGGCATGAAGCGCACCTGACGGGGCGTCTTGCCGACATTACGATCTTCCTTGTAATCGCGCATGGCGTGAAACAGGACGAGAATGTCCCACCAGAAATGCAGGGCGATGGCCGGGCGAATATCATAGTCGTTCTTATTGTGCATCCACGCGAAATAGAAACCGGCCAGGGTCGGAAAGGCGACGCTGCCCAGCGGATTGGAAGGATCGTAGTGGGCCAATCCGAACAGGATGCTGGAAATCGCCGCGGCGCCATTGGGGCCCAGATCGGGATCCTTCCCCAGGCTGTGATTCAAATAACCGCGAAAGAACGCTTCTTCTCCCACCGCCGCGTTGAAACTCACCACCGTCTGGTGGGCGGCCAGCGCGCCGCTTTTCTTGAAGCCGGGCGGCACCAGGGTTTTCGTCCCACCGGACTGGCTGCTCCGGGCCTGGATGAAGGCCAGTAAGAGAATTGGCGCCATAAAGTCGGTGGTAAAAATAAACTCGGGCTGGAAGGGAGAGATAGCCAGGTCAAACCAGGTTTCGCCCTGGATGCTCGGGTCCGTGCCGCCCGCGTCGCGATAGGCGGAATACGAGGAATAGAAGAACGTGTGCAGGGCCGACTGAAAGGCCAGGTCCGAATTCGCCGTGGGCGTGTTGAAGCGAGCGTAGGGCCCGTACTTGAATAGCGCGTTGAGTTCGGCGATTTTTCCCGCGCGATACAAGCGCACTTCCCGCTCATAGCGCGATTCGGTCAAAAACGGAAGGTCCCGGTATAGCTCTCCGGCCTTGTCCAGTTCGCGCGCCAGCAGGGTTTCGTTCAGGTCGAAGTCCACGAATCTTTCGTTCGAGGGAATGTAGTCCGGATGCGCGGCGAAGGCGCCGGACGCGCCGAGAAAGGTCAGAAACAGCGCGCTCTGGGTGGCGCCGGCGGCATAATTGCCCAGCATGAATTGTCCCAGACCCGGAACAAGTCCGAAGCTGGCCGCGTCAACGGGATCGAGTCGAGACGCCCCGGGACGATCGCCCGCGTCCGGTGTTTGCGCGCGAAGAT
>CAZGYS010000082.1:0-15083 GCA_964530305.1 uncultured Leptospiraceae bacterium | reverse complement strand
CGGCATCGGCCAGTCTTTCCCGGGCGGCCCGGTCGTATCCGTCAATGATCAGAAAACGCATTTCAATTATCGTTTAACTTACTTCGCTTAACTTAAACGGGTGCCGGCTTCGTTCAGCGCGGCACGTCGCCCTTGATGGTTACGCGATACATCAATCGCTCGTATTCCTGGTAATCGTCGATGGCGTAGTGCTGCACGCAACGATTGTCCCACAGGGCCACGGAGTTTTCCCGCCAGCGAAAGCGACAACAGAATTCAGGTTTCACGCAGTAGTCATATAGATATTCCAGCAAGGGTTTACTTTCGGCCGCGGTCCAGCCCTTGAAGCGCTGCGTGAACATTCGATTCACGTACAGCGCACGACGTCCGGTGACGGGATGGGTGCGCACCACGGGATGTTCCACTTCCTCGTGCACGGAATCCGACCAGCGATAAGTTATGGCGGTCTTGCCTTCGTATTTCTCCTTCGCGGTCTCGGAGATATAGGCGGGCCCGGCCGAATGCACGGCGATCAATCCGTCCAGTACCTGCTTGAGTCCGTCCGAGAGTCGTTCGTAAGCCAGGTATTGATTGGCGAAGAGCGTATCGCCGCCGTGAGGCGGAATGGTCTTACCGTAAAGTACCGAACCCAGGCTGGGCTCCCGGAAGAATGAATTATCCGTGTGCCAGCCGGTTCCGAACGTAGCCGATTCGCCGGCGGGCTTGAGGACTTTGATGATCTCCGGTTTGCCTTCCATGCCGTTGACGATGGGATGAACTTCCAGTTCGCCGAAACGCCGCGCGAAATTGATCTGCGCCTCCAGGGTCAATTCCTGATCCCGCACGATGAGCGCGCCGTATTTCAAGAAGGCCTGGTAGATCGCGTCGAAATCGCTGTCGGGCATATCGTCGCCCAGGGCGATGCCCGTAATCTCGGCCCCCAGCGCGCCGCTCAGTGGTTTGATATCCATGGTTTGATTCGTCATGAAGATTTCTCCCTCGCCGCCCACCGTGGAAAAAAGCCCTCTCGCGTCAGCAAAAATTAAAGCGCCGAAAGCACCGACGAAAGACCGTCACCGGGCTCGACTGTACTGTTCCGGTCTAAATACCGGCAACTGTACTGTGTGCTCCCGTTTTTTCTACTTCCCCGCCCCGGAAGTTGTCCGAGAGTGACCATATGAAAGTGGAACTGGTTCGGGTAGATGATGCGTTTCATATGGAAGCTCGCAATGAGCAGGGCAATGTCGTAAGCATCGACGGTTCGCCCGCCATCGGCGGCTCCAACAAGGGCGCGCGCCCAATGGAATTGCTGGCCATGGGACTGGGCGGTTGCAGTGCCATCGACATCATCAGCATTCTTAAGAAACAACGGCAGGAAATCACCGGTTTTCGCATCGAGGTCGACGCGGAGCGGGAACCCGACGCGGTGCCGTCCCTGTTTCAAAGCATGCATGTAATTTATCACCTGGAAGGCAAGGACCTGGATCGAACCAAGGTTTCCCGGGCCGTCGACTTGTCCATGGGCACGTATTGCTCCGTAACGAAAACGCTGGAGAAAACGGCGAAGATCACCTATGCTTTCACCGTAAACGGTGAATAAAATTCCGTATCCCGGGTACGACACGCCCGCGATTAACTTGCATTATCAATCAAAACGGCAACCCATATGAGCGAATCAAGCGAACCATATGAGCATTTCGAAACCAATGCCATTCGTCACCAGACTGAACGGGCTCACCGGGAACACTCCGTCCCCGTCTATCTAACCTCCAGCTTCGTCTTCGAGGAAGCCGAACAGGCGCGGGCCATGTTCGCCGATGAAATCCCCGGCAATATTTATTCGCGCTTCTCCAATCCCAATAACGAGGAATTCGTTCGCAAGATGTGCCTGCTGGAAGGCGCCGAAGACGGCGTGTCCTTCGCCTCCGGCATGGCCGCCAACTTCGGCGTCATGGCCGCGCATTTGAGCGCCGGAGATCACATCGTCGCTTCCCGAGCGCTGTTCGGTTCCACCCACCAGGTCTTTACGAAGATTCTGCCGCGCTGGAATATTTCCCATACCTATCTGGACACCTCGGCGGGTCCGGATGAATGGAACGCGGCCATCGGTCCCAATACGAAAATTCTCTACGCCGAATCGCCCTCGAATCCGGGGCTGGAGCTTTTGGACCTGGGCATGCTGGGAGAAGTCGCCCGAGAGCGAAAATTGATCTTCGTCGTGGACAATTGCTTCGCCACGCCCTATCTGCAAAAACCCCTGGAGATGGGCGCTCACATCAGCATTCATTCGGCCACGAAGTACATCGACGGTCAGGGCCGCACCATCGGCGGCGTCGCCGTGGGACGCAAGGATCTCATCAAGGAAGTGCGTTCCTTCGCGCGTCAGACGGGACCGGCCATGTCCCCCTTCAATGGCTGGCTCTTATCGAAAAGCCTGGAGACCCTGGCCGTGCGCATGGATCGCCATTGTGATAACGCCCTGGAACTGGCCAAACGCCTGGAAGGCCACGAGCTTCTGGAAAGCGTGCGCTATCCCTTTCTCGAGAGCCACCCCCAGTACGAACTGGCGCGCAAGCAGATGAAGGCCGGCGGCGGCATGGTTAGTTTTATTTTGAAGGGCGGCTACGAACAGGGCTGTCGCTTTCTGAACAATATCGAAATGTGTTCGCACACGGCCAACCTGGGTGATTCGCGTACCATCGTAACTCACCCGGCTTCCACGACCCACGCGAAACTTACCGAGGAAGAGCGCCTGGCGGTGAATATTCAGCCGGGCCTCATTCGCGTTTCCACCGGTCTGGAACACATCGACGATATCTTCGCGGATATCGAGAACGCGTTGAAGAAATCGGCGGGTTGACCGGGGCCGGGGCGCCCCGTTCCCGCGGGCTCTTTTTCGCCGGGAGGATTTATGTCTGAACCAGGCCGGGGCACGCGCGCCGTACACGCGGGCACAATCCGGGATTCCGAATACGGCGGCGTTAATTCGCCCGTCCATACCTCCAGCGCCTATCGCTTCGGCGCGGGCTTCGAGGACATTCGTTATCCCCGCTATTTTAATTCCCCCAACCACGATGCCGTCGCGGCGAAAATCGCGGCCCTGGAAGGCGGCGAAGCGGGCCTCATTACTTCCTCGGGCATGGCGGCGGTCAGCTCGGCGCTGATCACCTGCTTGAGTCCCGGCGATCACGTCCTCGTTCAGGGCGACGTCTACGGCGGCACCCGGAAATTCATCGCGGGCACGCTCCATCGCCTGGGCATTCAATGTGATTTCGCCGATCCGAAGGACTTCCCCGCGCTCATCAGGCCCCAGACCCGCGTGCTCTACGTGGAATCGCCCTCGAATCCCCTCATGAACATTACCGACCTGCGGGCCGTGGCCGCGCCGGCCCGGGAACACAATCTAATTTCCATGGTGGACGCGACTTTCGCCACGCCCATGAACCAGACGCCCCTGGCTCTGGGAATGGATCTGGTGCTGCACAGCGGCACGAAATTCCTGGGCGGTCACTCCGACCTGTGTTCGGGCGCCGTCATCGGTAGCCGCAAACTGATTCACTCCATACGCGAAACAGCCCGGGACCTGGGCGGCAGCCTGAACGCCTGGGACCTGAACCTGCTTGAACGCAGCCTGAAGACCCTGGCGATTCGCGTCGAACGCCAGAACGAAAACGCCCTGGCAATCGCCCGTTTTTTGCGGGACGCGAAGACGGTGAAGCGCGTCCATTATCCGGGCCTGGAGGAACATCCGGGCCATGAAATCGCCCGGGAACAGATGCACGGATTCGGCGGTATGCTGGCGTTCGAACCGGCGGCGAAATCGCCGGAACAGGTTTTCGAGAAGCTGCGCGTCATCACGCCGGCCATCAGTCTGGGCGGCGTCGAGTCCACCATCTGCGCGCCGGCCCAAACATCTCATGCTCCCCTTTCGCCCGAGGAAAGACAGGCCCTTGGCATTGGTGATAACCTGATGCGATTGTCCGCGGGCATCGAGGACGCGCGCGATTTAATCGAGGACCTTGGCCGGGCGCTCTCGTCTTGAAGCAATCCTGAATCGAGTTGCCCGTCCGCTGTACCATTCAGCGAATCTTTTCCGGGTCCCCGCGTCTTTGTACGCGAAGCGATTTCACCCACTGGTTCAGATCCGTACGCGTGACGTTCGCATTGGTCTTCGTCAACAGGATCTTTCGCGCGCCCTTGAATTCGATTTCGTCGAAGAAGCGAATTTGCGCGCGTCCCCGCACGACGAAGGAACCGATTTTACCCCGCCAGCCGATGAGCTCGAGACTGGCCACGTATTGAAAGGGTGTCTTACAAAAATACTTACCACGAAAGCCCGGTTTAGAATAGAAACACACCCGGGGCGAAATTCGGCCCCGGCGAACGCGCAGCGCCCGCATATCCGCCCGCATCCGGCCGTACTTGTTCAGGTCGGGTTCGTCCACGGTGACGACCATGGCCCGACCGCGATAATTGCGCTGGTAATGAAAAATCACCAGGCTACGACCGAACAAACGCATGGAGGCGATGGGTCCCGTCCAGCCCCGGGGTTTGACCGCGCGTGACGATCTTCCCACGCGCACGCAGAAGGATTTACCCTGGTAGTCCGGCTTCTCGTAAAAACAAGCGCGCGAACGGGGCGCGGCTTCCAGCGAAAGCGCGCCTGCCGCCAGCAAAAATACAGTAACGAATTTCTTATTCAAAGACATACCTTTCCGTGAAAAAGCGACCGTAGTATTTCATCCAATCACCCCCGGGCGATTCCAATCTCTGCTCACGGTCTACCAGGATCAATAGATAGATGAGTTCGCTCTTCGTAAACTTCGCGTTCAATAAATTACACAGCTTCTCGTGCATGTGTTCCGCGTACCATGCCGGCCACTCGGGATCCACGCCGTCCACCTCGATGAAAGCCTGGTGGTGAGCCTTGCCCGTCTCCTGGAAAAGCTCGCCGATGGTATCAATCAGATTGTCCATGATGGGACGCTGTTCCAGGCGCCAATCGCCTACAAGGATTTTTTGGAACTCGTGCCCGCGCTTGGCGCGCCGAAAAAAAATCGCCCGACCCTCGGGACTTTTTTCCCGACGGAAGGTAAAAATTTCACCGTCATTTTCCGGTCCGGAAGTTTTGTATCACTTGATAATTTTGTAGCGATTAACCGGGCCTTTTACTATACTATTTTCGAGTCAGCCATCACTGCAAGGGCGGTTTGTGAAGGGTCACGTTTGCGGTGCAACTTGCGCTACGCGCTTTGCACCTAGGACAACCGGCCTCACATACCGCCTTTTTTTTGCGGTGCAACCCGCGCTCCGCGCTTTTGCACCTCGGGGCATTCGGGTTCCGACTCGGGCTTCGCCCTTTCGAAATCCGGGTAATATCGTCCAGCCTTGATTGCAGGGCGCAACCCGCGCTCCGCGCTTTTGCACCTCGGGGCATTCGGGTTCCGACTCGGCTGCGCCGCCCTTTCGGAACCCGGGTACAGTCATCCCCGTACACTCACTTCCCACGCCTGCTCCGGGCATGCATACTCACGCGATGGACGGGACTACACCCTTCACGAAGAACCCTACAAACGAAATCAACCCAACGAAGCGGTTAGGGAGTCCGAGGGGATTCGCAACCCCTCGGCGGGAGGGGTCCCAGGGGAGGCTCGCAGCCTCCCCTGGCTAGATTATGTCTCATTGGGTAGGCATTCGACAAGGTATAAAAAATGATGGCCATATAACTTCCGCGCGATTCCATGCAAGATTTGCATTCCCACTGAATATCTTTTATGGCACCTACTTGCGATTCTAATTTCGCCTTTCTGCAATTGACCAGGGGCGGCATCTGCATTCGACGCGAAGGCGTGAATGACCCGGCGGACCCGGCCTACCTGAATGTTCAAATCGGTAGCCCTCCGGAGACCCTGAAAGACACGCTGAACAACCCCCACTGGCCCGTGGGCGTACCCCGGGATTTTATCGTGCCCGAACGCCTCATTGATCCCCGGGCCATCGTAACTCTGGCCGAACTTGAGTTCACCGGCTATTACCATTACTTCGAGCGACCGGAAAAACAAAATACGCGCATCTTCCTGAACAACCCGGACATGGAAGAACATGTACGCAACATGCTCAACGAAGCCGTTTTCGGACCGCGTATTCCCTTCGACGAATTCAAGCAGGATTTCGCCATTGCCGAAGAGGCTTTCGACATCAGCAAGGAGTGCGAATTCTTCAACCCCTTCTCCTTCGAGGACGTCTTTCGCATATTTACGCGCAAGCCCGAGGACAAGCGCCTGGCCATTTCGGATCGTTACGAACTGGCCGTGCTCCGAAACAACGGCATCTTTTTTTACAAGCTATACGAGAAAGGCAATGCCGCGCCCATCTTCTCCTGCAGCGAGATCGATCTGTTTTCGCGCAAGAAGACCCTCCAACGCAAGAACAGCTCCATGGCGCGACCGGATTTCGCGATTTCGTCCATCGGCAATTCCACGGGCTTCGATGAAAAAGGCGAAACCTCGGGCTTCGTCATCTGGGTAAACGGCCGCGGGATTCTCATCGACCCGCCGGCCAATACGCGCTTCTGGATGAAGGAGTACGACGTACTACCCGAGGAAACCGATCGCGTGATTCTAACTCACTGCCACGCGGATCACGACGCGGGCTTGCTGCAACGCATCCTGGAAAACGATCACCTGGATATCTATACCACGCGCACGGTCTGGAATTCCTTTATCCGCAAGTACGGCAAGCTGGTGGAGGAGCTGCAACCTTCGTATCGCTGGCATGAGGTCAAGATCGGCGAAACCATGAATATCGAGGGCGCCGCCTTCAAGTTCTTTTATTCCCTGCATTCGGTGCCCACCATCGCCTTTACCGTTCGTCACAAGGATATCAACGTCTTCTATTCATCGGACATGCGCTTCAGTCCGAAGACCTACGAGGCCATGCGCCAGGCCGGGAAAATCGACGAATCGCGTTACGAATATTTTACCCGTCAGCATATTTCGCTGATGCATGAGGCGGACTTTATTCTGCACGAAGCCGGCGGCGATCCCCTGCATACGACCATGGAGGAGCTGGACGCCCTGGATCTTTCCATCAAGCGCAAGACCTTCGTCTACCACCTGCCCGAGGAACTGTACGAAAAGAAACGCAAGGACGGCCTGAACGATTTCACCCTGATCACCACGGGCATGGACAAGCATCAGATCAAGGTCTTCTCGGACGAAGAACAGGTGCCGGCGCAACCCGACGACACCTTCCTGAAATACTGTCCCCTCTTCCACGAGATGAAGCTGCGCGATATTCAGAAAATTCAGCAGCACTGTCATATTCGCCGCATACCGCGCGGCGCCGTGGTCTTCAAAAAAGACGCCATGCCTTCGCAGGCCTCCGAGGACATCGACGGTTTCGTCTATCTGGTCTATTCGGGCATGGCCGGAATCGTCAACGGCACGGGAAAGAAAATCAAGGACTATCATAAGTTCGACTTCATCGGTGAGACGGCGGTGCTGTTGAATCGCCCGCGCAACGCCGACGTGGTCGCCCTGGACGACATGGTTTGCTACGGCATTCCCAACGCGGACTTTCGCGAAATCATGCTGCCCTATTCTTCGCTCTTTCAACGCCTGGAGGCGAATCGCGGTCTCCAGGTGGAAGAGGCCCTGCTGGGGTCCTACTTTACGGCGGGCGTAAGCTGGCGCGCGCGTACGGACCTGCAGTTGAACGGCCAACTCAAGACCTATAAGAAAGGCGATGAAATCATGAACGGCGGCAATGAGCGTTTCTTGCTGGTCGTGGCCGGGAAGGTGCGCGTCAAAAAGGGCGATTTGAACCTGGACTATCCCGTATCGGCTTCTTCCAAGCTTCGCATCGATCACGTGGGGGATCCCAACAACCAGGGCACCTGGAACCTGGACTCCGCCGTCGCGCTGGAAGACGACACGCGCGTGCTCGAAGTCGGCAAGGACGACTACATTAACTTCTGTTCGCGCCACGGCACCTTTCGCTGGCACTGGCGCTATCTCAAGACCTACTTTCCCGACTATTGCATTCGCTGACCACGCGAACCCATAGCCTTGAAGAAAGGGCCTTGAAGAATGGGCGCCGTTTCAGTATCATGTTCACATGTTCCTGAAACTCATGGTACTGCTGGTGGGCGTCCCCCTGGCCGAACTGTATCTACTCTTCAAGATGCACGGCTTCTGGCAAAGCTACACGGATACGGCCTCGGCGCTGGGCATCACCTTCGGCAGCATCATCATAACGGGCATGATCGGCGCGGCTCTGGCACGCCAGCAAGGTTTCAAAATCTACAAGGCCCTGTGGAATAAGGCCAACGCGGGAGAAATCCCCAAGAACGAAATGATTGAGGGCGTCATGATTCTCATGGGCGGCGCCTTGCTGCTCACGCCCGGCTATATCACGGATTTCCTGGGTTTCAGTTTAATCATTCCCTGGACGCGGCGATTTTATCGCGGGCGCGTCACGAAGTGGTATGAAAAAAGATACACTACTCGTCGCGCGGGCGTCGGCGGCTTTGCGGGCGGTTTTCAAGGCGATGGGTTTCGCCGCGGCCCCGACGGCGTCTATGAAACCACGGCCCGGGTGGAGCCCGACGGCAAGTTAAGCGACGACCGTTAATCCGCGTCTCGCAGGCGACGAATCAAATCGCCGATGACGCCGTGGGTGAACTCAAGCCTGTCGCGCATCAACTCGAAGAGCATCTCTCGTTCCAGGCGCAACAAGAGAGCGTCGCTTTCGGCGGTCACCGTCGCCGAGCGGGGCATGGCCGCGAAGGCCGACATTTCGCCGACGATGCTCGTGGGCCGGCGACGGTCCACCTGGCCCGACGGATATTCCAATCGCAATACGCCCCGCAGGAGCACGTACATGGCGTTGCCCGAGCTTCCGGCTTGATACAATGTCCCACCGGCTCCGGGGCGAATTTCGCGCGCCGCTTCCACCAGTTCCAGCAGAATCCCATCGGGCGTTTCGGCGAACATGGGAATGGACTTCAAGGCCAGTATCTTTTCGATATTGCCCGGGAAATAGTCCGCGCCCCTTTCGCCTTCGGAAGAAACGTCGGGCGGTAATTCTCGCGCGGGCGCTTCGGCCGCGGAATGGTTCGGGACGTCTCTTTGCAAAGCCAGGGAGAGATTGCGACACAGAGTACCGATGATGCCCCGGGCCGCCTCGGTTCGTTCGCCGATCCACTCATAGAGCTCTTCCCGGGAAAGCCGCAGGAGCACGGAATCCTCCAGCGCGCTCACGTCCGCGTCCCGGGCCTGGGAACTGAGCGCGGCCATTTCGCCGAAGATACCGCCGGGGGCCATTTCCACCAGGGTCCGACCTTGATCGTGGATGCGCAAGCGCCCGGAGGCGATGATGTACATGGAGTCACCCGGATCGCCGCGGCGAAAGACGTCCTCGCCCGCGCCTACGCTCACGCGGGTCATCTGCCGCGCCGTGGCCGCCAGCACTTCGTCGGGAATTCCGCCGAACCACCGGCTCCGGTTCAGGATGCGAACCTTTTCCAGGACCGGCACCTGGTCCGAATCTTGATTTAGAACAAAGGTCGCCGTTTCGCGGACGAGTTCGTCGTCGTATGCTTCGGGCGCGTCCAGGATCTTCGCGGGGTCTTCCAGGGCATACACGGCGCACGAGCGCACCCAGGGGTCGTCCCAGATATCTTTTTTCAAGGCGATGCGACGAATCCGCTCGACTCGGCCGAACAGTTCGGAGTCTCCCGCCAGGCGTTCATGTCTTTTTTCCGGAGTAAGGTCCTCGAGCAAGGGCAGGAGAATCGCCTTGTGCTTGCGCGAAGTCAACGTTTCCAGCAACTCCAGCGCGAAAGCCCTCCGTTCGGACGACTCATGGGCGAAGTTATCGCGTACGCGCAAGATTTCCGCGGGCGCGTATAGAAACGAATACAGGGAAAAGAGCCGGTCCCTGATTTGCTCGAGCTCGTATTCCAGGGAGTTTCGCAGGAGCTCGGCCGGTTCGTAATCGCCCAGATCCTTCAGGGAAGCCAGCACCAGCGCGGCATAGTCCGCTTCCCGGGCAATCATTTCCTCCACGCGATTCTTCGTGCGTCGCGCGCGATACCCCCGCCGCGCCAGTTCCCGCAGGACGGTTTGCAGTAAGTTTCGATCCGGTTCGTCCGGTCTCGCGGCGGATTTCAAGGCCTCCAGGGAAGTCGCCCGAGGTATTCTCCCCAGCAAATCGGACGCCTGCTTGCGCTCTCGAAAGCCCAGTTCGCGGTCGTTGAGGCGCTCGGCCAGCAAGGGCACTACGTCGCGACCGCCGGCTTCCAGCGCCAGGAAGGCTTCCCGCCGCACGGCCGAATCCCCGAGCAGTTCCAGCACGGAGGACCACAGTTTGGGAGCACGCAATACGGCGGCCGATTTCAGGGCGGCGCGACGCACTTCCCTGTCCTCGTCCCGCATCAGGGGCAATAGACCGCGGTAAAAACCGGAAACGCCCACGTCGCCCAAAAGGCGCGCGGCATTGCGGCGATCATTCGCGTCCGCGGAAGTGCGCATGCGTAAGAGTTCATGGCCGGCGTCCACGGCGCCTTCCAGTCCGCAATGTCGCAAGAGCCCCAGCAGCGCGCCCAGACGCGTTTCCGGAGCCTCGTCGCGCAGGCGTTCCAGCAGCACGTCGAAGGCTTCGCCCGGTTCCGCCGCGGCGATCACCGGCAACACGGCGCCCCGGACCCGGGGATTGGCTTCCGCGCGCGAAAGTTCGCGCAGGCGCTCCAGATCCTCCGGGCCCGCCAGTTCCTCAAGATCCCGGTAAGCCCTTTCGCGTACGCGGGGATCGCCGTGGGACGTAAGTTCAAACAGCATCGCCTTCAAGCGCGGATGACCCATCTCTTCCAATAGATGCAGGCAATGCAGGACCGATCCCGGCCGTTCGCTTTTGAGGCCGTCTTCCAGGATACTTACGGTGCGCGAATCGGCGGCCGGCAAATCCGCGCCTCGCAGACCGCGAGTCTTCAAGGCATCCGCCAGCGTGCGATTATAGTGATTCCCCGCCAGAAAGGAAACCAGACACCAGAACAACAAGACGCCCAGCAGGACGCCCGTCAGACCAATCGCCTGGAAACCCAGTACGCGATTCAAGTAGAGCAAGAGTAGTCCGGCGGCGCCTCCGGCGATTTGCGCCACCACCGTTTCGGCCGACGCCTGGGCCGAATTGCGCGAAGCGGCCGGCAAGGTCTGATAGAGCGTATAGTACGCGGGACGATGCACGGAGTCGGCGAAGACCTTCTCCGCCATGCGCACGACGACCACCAGCCAGAAGACCACCACCAGGGGCGTTGCCGGGACTCCGGCCGTGACCACGGCAATGGACAAGACCAGCAGGATCACCGGCGTGGAGATGAGGCTGCCCCGCAATCCAAGGAAGTTCAACCAGCGTCCGGAGACGAAGGCCTTGAACAAAAAATTCAGAACGCCGAACACCGCGAAGAAGATGCCCAGGAATGCGGCCATGTCCTTTGAGTCCGGATAACGGGCCTGAACCTGTTGAAAGAAGGCATTGTCCAGGAAGTAGTACGCGAAATACGAAGCAGAGATTATGGCGAAGATCAACAGCAGGTAGGGGTTGCGGAAATGCTCGCGGAGGCCCTGCTTTTCATTTTCCTCGGGCTCCGATTCATCGCCGACGGCTTCGCGTCCTTCCTCGAAGGATTCCGGCTGGAGGCGAATGATGTGCATCATCAACGCCGCGGTGAGCGCGAAACCGCCCATGGAAAAGTACAGGAGGTCCGCCGTGCTCATGAATTTCAGAATATACGGCAGAAGCAGTCCGCCCAGAATGGTCGCGGCCACTTCCCCCGTGCCGATGAGGCCGAAGACACGCTTGCTTTGACGAACGGTAAACAATCGCCCCGCGGCGCCCCAGAACACCAGATTGGTCAGAGTCCATTCCACATTGTTCCAGATGATGAGACCCGCGGCCGGCCAGGCGGCGTCGGTAAGATAGAGCAACACGCGAAAGCCCAGCAGCACCAGGCAGAAAATCGCCGGGACGGTCGTAAGCAGGCGAGCATGGGAAATATACTTCCCGAGGCGCAGATAAGCGAAACCGGACAGCGGAATCACCACGGATGACGCAATGTAGGTGTAGGGTAAATAGGCGGCGGAGAAATCTTTGAGAAAAAGCGAGCTGCCGGCCGTAAAGGTAAAGAGACGCGGAATGCCGATTACGAAGGATTGCAACAGCACCAGCAGAACGATTTTGAGTTCGTCGTCACGAAGGTCGAAAAGCGCGGTGAGTCGGTTTTTCATCCGGAATGGGGCCGGACGGACCGGGCTTCCGACAATGACGTCCGGAGCAAGCCTGGTCAATTAGTTTTCGGCCCCGCGGGTCCGACCTCGTACAGGCACCGGGTCGGTATTTTTCCTCAATTAAAAAAAAACTGGGAAAAATGTGAGAACCGACGTCTAATATTATAACGGATCTACATACACAGCGGCTTTACCGAGTGCAAACCCCCGACAAAATACTTCTAATACTGGATCTGGACGAAACCCTGATACATTCGTCCGAAGCCGGGCTGGCCCACCCGTACGACTTTTATCTACATGGCTTCCATGTGTACAAAAGACCCGGGTTGGACGAATTTCTCCAGGCGGCATCGGAGTTATTCGAAATCGCCATCTGGTCCTCCGCTTCTCGAGACTACGTGGAAGCCCTGACCAGCGAAATTCTACCGCCCTCGCCGCGGCCGGCTTTCATCTGGTGCTATGATCGTTGCATCACGGTCTACGACACCACAATAAGTCGTTATAACTTCATCAAGGACCTGGAGCGCGTCGTGGACGAGGGCTTCAGCCTTTCGCGCACTCTCATCGTGGACGACTCCCCCGAGAAGGTCTCCCGCAATGGGGAGAACGCCGTCTTCTGTCGCCCCTTTCTAGGGGACGGCCTGGACGACGAACTACCTCAACTTTTGAATTACCTGCGCGGGATTCACAATGTGCCCGACGTGCGCGCCATAGAAAAAAGTGGGTGGCGGGACGCATTGGTTAATCAAGGGTAGCGATTCGGCGAAGGTTTTTCCGCGGAATTCACTGAAGGCACGGAATTGATTCGGGTTTTGATGCCTTACTTGTTTACGAAAATCGCTTAACAATACCCGCGTGCGCTTGCCTCGTGAAGAAGCAAGCCAAACCCCATCGCATCAAGAAACACACCCCTTCCCCACATTCCGTGCCTTCAACGGCCCAGGAACTTCCCCAGCTTCTCCAACCCCACGTCCTTAACGCGCCCCTCGAATAACTTCTCCCACAAACGTTTTTCCCGATCCTTTTCGCGATAGACCGGTTTGTGCAGCGTTATGAGCAAATTTTCCGCCCGTGAAACACCGACATAGGCGATGCGAATTTCCTCGTCGTCGCGCGCTTTTTGTTGGCGGCGATTTTCCAGCCCCAGGTAGCCGTCGCCGCTCCAACCGCCGATGAGATCCAGTAAAACGACGGGAAACTCCAGGCCCTTGGCCTTGTGAATGGTCATCACCTTCTCGGCGGGAACGCCGGCATTGCGCCAAACATCCCGGCGAAAATTGCTGCGCGTGAGAATCATGAAATCGCCCTTGAGCAAAGGCGTCAGCGAACGTTCGCCGCCGAACTCCAGCGGCAGTCCCAGCACGGGTGAGCAGGGTTCGGCCCCTCTCACGGCGCGTACTTTCTTACGCAGCTGACGCGAAGAAGCGCGAATGACCTGATTGCCCAGGCGCACCACGGCCCGGGTGCTGCGATAGTTCTCCTCCAGGCGATACTTTCGCGTACCGGGAAAATGCCGCGGCAGGTCGAGAAACGGACGCACCGTGGCGCCGCGAAAACCGTAGATGGCCTGCCAATCATCGCCCACGACAAGCAGACGCGGCGGCTCCATCAATCGGAGAAACTCCAGTTGGCGCGGATCCGTGTCCTGGAATTCGTCGACGATGATCAGGGAATACCTTGCGCGCATGGTGGCGGCCCAATCGCTTTGCTTGCGCAGACCGTTCAAGATCAAGCTGATGAGATCGTCGAATTCCAGGGCGCCCGCCCGGCGTTTGAAGGCGTGAAAACGGCGATTTACCGCGAAGGCGATGCGCGGAAACGCCTTGCGGAACAGGGCCGGATTCTTGATCAGCAAATCAAAGGGTACGCCGCCGATGGCATCCGCGTGACGACGCAGGCGGGCCGCGTAGAAGCGGTGCTTCTCTTCATCCGTCAGAACGCGCATGCCTCGCTCGCGAAAGCGCGGGTGGAGTTCCCCCAGACGGCGATAGCAAAAAGAATGAAAGGTGGAAACCTCCACCAGGCTCCGAAGTTCCTCCGGCAGACGCTCGCGAATTTCCCCGGCCGCCTTCCGGCTGAAACTCAAGAGCAGGACGCGCCCGGGCTCCTCCCGCCCGGAAAGCAGGGCATGGGTCACCGCGCCGATCACGGTTCGGGTCTTGCCGCTTCCCGCCGCGGCGATGACCTGTTTGCGAGGATGGTCGTCCAGGATGATTCGTAACTGCGCGCTGGAATAACCCTTGAGGTAGTCGGGCGCGGCCCGGGTTTTGGTGTCTTTCTTTTTCGTGCTTTCGTTTTTCATAACCGGGAGGGTCGACGAACCCTCCCCCGTTGCGGAATTTTCCCCGCGAAAAAATAATACCTTGCTCGAAAAAAGTACGCACGCTCCCGCGTTTTGCTCACCTTCCCCGGCATAACAACATCCGGAGGGATACAATGAGTAACATAGCAAGAGTGATTCTGGAAGGTCATCTAACCCGGGATCCCGAAAGCAAACAGACGAAGGGCAACCACGCCCTGACTATTTTCGCGGTGGCGGTGAACGGCCAATGGCAGAAAGCGGACGGCAATGAATTCGTTTCCTATTTCAATATTGAAACCTGGAACAAGACGGCCGAGAATTGCGCCAAGTATCTGAAGAAAGGCAGCCATGTTCTGGTGGAAGGATATCTCCGCCAGGAGCGCTGGACGGATCAGGAAGGCAAGAATCGCGAACGCGTGAAAGTCGTGGCAAGCAATGTCCGTTTCCTCAGTCGGGCCGGCCAGGATCGCCAGGCGGCTTAAAATGCAGGCCCGTTAAGCATCCGAACCAGACCG
>CAZGYS010000081.1:0-15196 GCA_964530305.1 uncultured Leptospiraceae bacterium | reverse complement strand
TCTTCCGCTTGACGACCGATCCCGTGCTTACACTCTTTCCCCCGCCGGGTACGACGTCGTACCTTTTGGCTATGAGACATAATCTTTGCTTGACCCCGGCCCGTTTTCCGCGATGATCAGCGCATGCGACCCTTCACCATTTCCATGGTAAATTTCAAGGGCGGATCCGCGAAATCCGTCTCGGCCATTCACCTGGCCTACAGCCTCTCCGCGCGCGGGCCGGTGCTCTACGTGGATCTGGACAACTCCGCGGACGCCACCGAATCCCTGCTTTCGGATTATACGGACGCCATGCTCGAGGCGGCCAATGCCTTCACGTATCTTACGGGAGAAACGAAACTGGGCGATTCCATTTTCAAGGGCGAAAAAGCTCCCTTCTCGGTTCTGCCGGCCACGCTGGATTTATTCGACCTTTCCTATGAGGCCACGAAGAAACCCTCCATCATGCGCAAGCTCTACAATGATTTGCCGCGTCTGAACGAGGAGCGCGCGGCCGCCGGGCAGGAGCCGTTCCAGTTTGCCATTATCGACATTCCGGGGAATCCCCAGGTGGAGGCCCCCATCGCCATGCTCACCGCCGACGTGATCCTCATCACGGTCACGCCCAGGCTGTGGGCGGTCAAGGGCGTGCGCAAGGTGCTCGACGCGTTGCGGGATCAGGCTCCCGACATTATAGATCTGCGCGGGGCGATGCCTTCCATCAAGATTCTGTATTCCGGCTTCGGCAAGAGTAAGCGTCACCAGGAAATCCTGGGCGATTTGAGGGCCACGGTTAAGAGCCTGGAGAAGGACCAGGAGATTCGCGAATCATTCGGTATGGACCGTTTAAACATGAGCGGTCTGCCCGAGATTCCCTCGAGCGATTCCATCGTGGAGCGAGCGGAGAGCGGCCTGGCGTTGCCGAAAAATTCTAGCGGCTGGACGGTGTTCGAGGACATCGCCCGCAAGGTGGTCAAGGCATGAAGCGCAAGTGGAACGCGGGCGGCGCGCTGTTGAGCAACAAGAGCCGGGGGCGACGCATGCCTTCGGCCGCGGAGGGCCAGGACGCCCCCGAGATTCAGATGATCGAAATCGCCTCAATCGACGTGGGCAACAACCCCCGCACGAATCCGAAACGGGACCCGCAGGCTTTCAAGATGCTCGTGGGCACCATCAAGAAAGTGGGTCTGCTCGAACCCATCGTCGTGCGCAAGAAGGGCGAGCGTTTTCAACTCATCGCCGGTGAACGGCGCATGCTGGCCTGCAAGAGTCTCAAGTGGAAGACCATTCCTGCGGTGGTCAAGTCCGTGGACGACCTGGCGCCCGAGTTGGTGCCCCTGGCGCGCGTCATCGAAAACCATGCTCGGGAGGATCTGCTCGACGCGGAAGAGGCGCTGCACATCTACGATTTCAAGGAAGGGGCCGGCATGACCAACCGGGAAATCGCCGAGGTCATGGGCGAATCCGAGCAGTGGGTCAAAAACAAGATTCAACACGCCCAGACCCTCATGGCTCTCATGAACGGCAAGAAAAGTACGACGTCGTACCTGGTGGAGTTGCCCACTTCCATCATGCTTGAAGTGCGCAGCGTGGACGCCGCGGACAAGGCCCGCGTGCTCAAGGCGGCCCACCAGGGCGATTGGACCGTGAAGGAACTGCGAACACACGTAGCGGATCTGAAATCCGGCGCCGGCAAGGGTAGGGCGATTTCCGCTCCTTCTAAAAAGGCCGGCGGCAAGGAGCCCTTGACTCGCCATGTCGATGCCATCCTTTCCCTTGCTGAAAAAGGCGACGCGGCGACCAGGCGCAAGGTCGTGAAGCAGGTCGAGGGCTTGCTGGCGAAGATAAAGAAGGGGAAGTAGCAAGCCCCTTCTTTAATAAGTAAACTTAAGTAAATGCGTTACCCTCTATTGCGTGGCCGCACGCCCAACAGCCTTGATTTCGTCTTGAGGGACTCTTATTTTCCTCTTGCTTTATTCTCCATCAGTGGATATACTCAGGAATAGAAGGACTCGTATATGGGAACGGCAATCCAGGAAAAAGCGACGCCTCTGCACGTGGGCCGCAAGGTCACGCGGGAGCAATATCTGGATCTGCGTGAAGACGGGTTCAAATACGACATGCTCAATGGAGTCCTGCAGTTGACCCCGTCCCCCGATTTCGACCATGGCGAAGCCGCCGGAAATTTCGGCCATGCCCTGGTCGGCCACAATAAGAAAGTCAAGGCGGGGCGTGTTGCTCATGAAACGGACGTCCTGCTCCCCGACGGTGGCGACGTTGTCCGACCCGACATCGCCTTTTTGAAAAACGCTCACCTGGATCGCATTGAAAGAGTCATTCACGGGGCTCCCGACATGGCGGTGGAAATCCTCTCGGACTCGACGCGCGAACGGGACCTCAACGAAAAGGCGGACCGCTACCTGAAAAACGGCGTCCAGGAGTACTGGATTCTCGACCCGCGTGAAAGGACGATTCAAGTTTGGAATAACCGCGGCGATAAGTGGGAGAAGCGGGCAGGGGATTCGCTTAAGAGTGAATTGCTGGAAGGGTTTGAAGTCAAGGTGAGCGAAGTTTTTGCGTGAGCGATGAACCTTCGACAGAGGAACGGGAAGCCGCTCTTGTCAGGATGAGAAAGCAGCTTTACTGGCTTGTGCCATTGATTCCGGTGCTGTTTGTAGCCGCGTCCGCGCAGGCCATTGTGCCCGATTGGGGTACTGGTAATTGGATTATGTGGTGGTCCCTGGGAGTCGTTTTGCCGGTTAGTTGGATTCTTATTGGAGGGGCGATATTCTACCAGCACCGGTGGAAACAGGCAGGCCCCGGATTTCGACTTTCTGTCGGTTGGATGATTGCCTGGGCCATGGCTGCTACACTGGCGGTGGTGATCATACTACGGTCGATATTTGAGCTGGGCATTCTGAATTGAACAAATTTTAATACGCGTTTGTCCCCCTTCAAAATGGAAACTGACGAACAGGCGATTCCAATTCAAGACGGTCTACGGGTAACGCCCGAGGAATACCTCGATCTCGGCGATGACGGTTTTCAATACGATATGATCAATGGGGAGCTTAAACTAGCTCCCGAACCTCCCGCGGAACTCGGCCGCGTTCGCCGACGATTCGTATCCCGCCTTGCTGCATTCTTAAAGCGGAACGATTCAGGGTTCGTATTTCCGGAAATCGACATTATACTACCCGACGGTGGTGATGTTCTGCGCGCGAATGTGTCTTTCCTTTTAACGGCGAACTTGCGAAACTACCGACGCATGTCTAGAGACCACATTCATGGCGTGCCGGATATGGTCGTCGAGATCCAAACGCCCACCGGTCGCGACCTGAAGGAAAAAGCGGAGCGCTACCTGGTGAATGGAGTTCAAGAGCTCTGGCTGTTGAATCTAAATGAACAGGCGATGTGGGTTTGGCATAACCGCGGCGATGTCTGGGAGAAGAGCGGCGGGGACGTGCTTAAGAGTGAGTTACTCGGCGGCTTTGAAGTCAGCACGGGAGAAGTTTTTTCTTGATTCGTTGCGTTGTTACCGCGGTTGCAATGCGGGCAAGGGAACTAAAGTATGAGTTTTAGTTTGAGGAGCGCCGGCTTCGGTTGCCCCTCACCTCAATACTGAGGAGAAGCTTTACTTCGTTCGCGGAGCGAAGGATGAACGTTTTATGGTCCAGAGGACGATCAATGTCAGTAGAGCTGAAAGGAAATTCAGGGTGGTATCATAGTCTTTGACAATCAGGCCTATTTCGTGGATAGAGGAGCCGGGTGGTGACCCGGTATGTGGTGTAAACAAAAGCGGAGTGAAGATGAGTAGGGATACGGCCTTTATTCGAAGCGCAATCTTTCTGCCTTTGTATCTTGCCGGCGCTACCCAGTAGGCAATAACGAGGGTTGCTTCGCCGATGCCGGCGATTAGAAGGATGGGATATGAGCCTGATAAATCTGCGGTGCTTACCTGGTAAACGAGCCAGGCCGAGAACAAAACGTAGTAAACCCCATACACAACGAACAACCAGGAGCGCGCGAAGGTATAGAGAGTAACATAAATAGTGAAGTATGCTAGGGCCAATAAAATAGATTGTGCGACAAAGAGGGGGAGGCCATGGCCCGGCCACAGAATCACCGAGAATTTCCAGGCGGGCGTACCAAGTACGACCATGATCAAAGCCAGCCGAAGGAACCAGGGCGTACGGTCCCGTGCTTCTTCCTCCAGGTGCGGCTCGTATGGATTAGCCGAGTTTATCATTGATAGCACTGCGCTTGCAACCGGCGATTACGGCCATCTATTTTTCTTTATTGCCATTTCACATCTATATCTTGTCGACTATGGTGCCGAACGATGGCTAACTTGAAGACCGGGAAATATTGGTTCGTTTATCTTGCCATGCTGTTCTGCATGGTCGCAACCGTCGCCGCTGCTCCGCGTGGCCGCGCGATATCAGCCCAGAACTACAGCCACAAACTTAAACTGCTTACCCATGGCAATGGCTCCTGGGGGCCTTTAGCGGCCTCGCATTGGGGCTGGGAGATTTACTTCAAACGAAATGGCAAGTTAAACTTTCGCTATATTGGAGAGGGTGGTCAGGAGTATAAGGCTGCATATAAATTGAAAGGAAATCAAATACGCATTTGGATTACGGAAAATATCGACAATCCGCCGAATTACTACAAGCGAATCGCCCGAATGCGATGTCGTATTCTTCAGCCCAAGCGCACACTCCGCTATAAGTATGCCCTGGCGTGCGATAACGGCATGAAGTTCTGGAGCAAAGCGCATAAACTTATCGGGCGCAAACGCGTGGTGGGTGGAGTTCGGGTTATAACCGATGGCAATTACCTTGCTCACGTGACGACGAACGCAAATTTTCGCAGGCGGCCGCACTTGAAAGCCGGACGTCTTTATTGTGCGCTTGGATCCGTGGCTTCCGATGTGCGGCGTAAAAGGACGCCCTATTTGCCCAAAAATTGGGAGATCTTTGTTCTTGCGAGAACCGCCGCCCGGGAGCGAATCGGAAAGTGGAATGCTTATTGGTATTATGTGGATGTCATATTTGATGGCCATAGCGGCGAGGATTGTAAGCAAGCGCAAGGTTGGGTTTATGGGCAATTTGTTAAACGCGGTCGTTCGCCGCGCTATCGCTAACCCTCGGAATAATTTATGACCGCGCAACTTGATGACACTTTCATCTGGCAAGAACGTCGTCTGGCGATTCTTGAGCGTACGGACCGTAGCTTATTTAATCCCGAAAAGTTTGGCCTGCGGGTCGGCAGTGCAATGCGCACCGATTGCTGGGATAGCCATTTTGCCGCCTTTCACGTTGACGAAGAGCAACTCTACATGCATGAGCTCAATATTGGATATCAAGGGTTAAATGAATTTCAAGAGTTTGGTGGTGTGATGCCTATTCCGGGGAGCGACGATAGTGATTCGGAAATGGGGTTCGTTCTTTATCGAAACTTCAGGGTCCCATTGTCTTTCACCGGCGGCTTGTTGATTGGCGAAGGCTATATCCCCGGTGGAGTAGGAACACGTTTTGACAATTATCAGAACGTAATCGAGCTGAGTTTTTCCGAAGGGCGACTGTCCCACCGGCAAAACGTATCGACGGCCGTCAGAGCGTTTCGTAATGCGACCTTGAGTTCCGTAATATTGACTTCAAAAGACCCTGAATTTCAATCGGCGAGAGACGCGCATCTCGGGATGCTACGAAATCAGTATCCGAGAATTCACAAATTGCGTTCCGTTTGTTCTGGGAAATTGACAATGCCTACAGGTGGACACTCTTTCAAATGCGCCAAATGCAGTCAGGACTGGCGCGTTTCTTTTCGCTTTAGGCGCTACGAAGGAAACGACCAGCCAAAACACCGGATAACTCGGGGCGTCGCCTGGTGTCGCAATTGCGGCGAACCTCAGGACGTCGAGGACTTGCCGAAACGAGAGACCTTGAAAACTATTCGGGCTGAAATAGAATCGGGCTCTTGCCCCCTGGGCGAATACCATGCTCGTGGATTCATGGATGAAAAAGAGTATAGCAAAGAGAAAGCGGAAATGCTGCACGACATCGACCTTGAAATTCATTTTATAGAGTCACGAAAGTCGAAGGCTCGCTGTCTGGATTGTGCTTCCACGGAAATAGAATACATCTGGCGCCCCCGCGAATGGATGGAGATGGTAACGACCTGGTATGAGATTTTGATTGATAATTTAGAACATGATCAGCGAAACTTGGAAGTCGCGGAGGTCGTCGCAAAGTTTCCAGACTATGATTATGAAGAGGTTGTCCTTGAAACCTTTCAGCATCCAGGATGCGGTGGTCAAATTAAAAGTAGCGGTGGCATGCTCGTCAATAACAGAGCTTGGACTGAAGTCTACTCAAGCGAAGGAATTTACCTCGGACATGACGGGCCAGGTGGGATGGAAAAAAAGTAAATAGCCGTGCGCGAAGCTCTCCGTCTTCAAACTTCAGGGTTGCATACCGCAAGCCGGGAAGTATTTGAGCTTGCAGGCCCTGGTCAGGGCGATTTTCGCCTTCTCTGCTTTTCCCAGTCGGTTATACGTCATGCCCAGGGCGAAATGCACTCGTCCATTTTTTGGTGCTTTACCTGCTGCCCGTTCCAGGTGCTGTTCCGCCGCCTTGAAATTGCCCTCTCTCACTCGAATCAATCCTAGATGATAGTTGGCGAATACATGTTCAGGACGTGCCTTCAAAACTATCTCAAATTGGGTTGCGGCTTTTTTATGATTTCCGACGAACATGAGAGCGAAACCAAGATTATGCCGAGCGGTTGTTTCAGTCGGATACATACTGACGTAATTTCGCAATGTCGGGATAGCCTCCCTGGGCCGGCGTGTACGCACAAGCATCCAGGCGATGTTATATTCATTGGACATAAATTCTCGCGTGCTTGAGAATTTCTTCTGCTTCCGGGCCACATAGATTTTCAATGCTTCCCGGAACATATTTCGTCTGCGATATGCTCGGGCTAGTCTTCGCTTAATCCAATATTCGCCGGGCGAAGTTCGAACCGCGTCTTTATATAATTTTAACGCCTTCTCATCCGGACCGAAGCGATCGAGTAAATCCGCGAGGGAAACCCTGGCGGCGGAAAATTTCGGATCCAGACTGATCGCCTTTTCGTAGTGAAGGATGGCTTGTTTGGTGAATCCACCCCTTGAAAGCCGGTCGGCAAGCATGGAATGGTTCACGGCGTTTTTCGCGTGCCCGGGTTGCTTCGCTATGAATTCCAGGGCGCACGTATGATACTGAGGATATGCGTGCTTCAAACAATGAGAAATGGTTCCCGATTGGACTTTGCGTAGTAATTCCTGAAGCTTTTCCGTCTCCCTTTCAGCAGCCGTTTTACCCTTTGATGTCTCTCCGGATGTTGCCGACGGTAAGGTTAGAAATCCCAAAAGTAAAGTTACCAGCCAGTTGCACATAACCTTACATTAGAATGCGCTTTTACAGTAGCAAGTGATATTCTCAGTTGCTTTATGCTCGGATGTCCGGACAGTTGTTCCATGACCCCGAAACAGAAGCAAAACAACACAATCCTGACGGTCTTTGGATACCTGTTCCAGGTTGGCGGTATTGTCGGTTTCGCCGCGGGAGTGTACATGTACTTTAGCGACATTACGGGCACCCAAACCGTGATCAAAACCGTAAGGCCGCTGATCGCGGTACTCATTGGAGTCTTGATTTTACGCGCGCGAACCAAGCCGAAACCAGGCGATAACGAAGACTGAACCCATGAACGCCTACTGGCTTCTATTAATCCTGGCGGTTTCGTCAGGTCTTCCCTTGTAATTGTTCGCTTGTTTCAGGTGTACTGGGATGCGCCATTTACTCGAAGGATTGAATCGCGTTCGTTGTCTATCCATGAGGCAGCGCTTATTCGAGGCGATTCGGCGGATCTGCTTGAGACGGCGTTATATTCGCTTATCGCATCGCGGCAGATGGAGGTAAGTTACCGAACTCTGAAAAAGGGGACCATAAAGCCGCCGCCGGGGATTGAACCGCTTGAGAAAGAACTCTATGATTGGGTCGGTCAGGTGCGAGGCGGCGCCGAACTATTTCATGACCCGGAACTGGCCGACATCATCGCGCGCCATCGCGATGAGCGCATTGTTGGCTTGCGAAAGTTAGGCTTACGTCGCGATGATTCATCGGCTCATCGCAACACGACAATAGCTCGTGCCGTGGCTATTTTGTCGGCTCTGGGACTTGCAGGCTGGCTTGGGCCCGAAATCTGGCGAGCAATTCCATTTGTCGGTAGTATCGGCATTGGGCTCATCGTGGCGATTACGGCTTTCTATGCATGGCGGATTTTTCACCCGGTCTATGCGACGACTCCTGGTCGAAAGGCTCTCGCTGAAACTCGCTTGAGTCGAAAATCGCACACCGCTCCGTCGCGAAAAAAATCACGGACCCGCACCAGGCCACGTGGCAAGTCGCGCTGCATGGTCTGGGCAGCCTCAAGGGCAACAGTACCGCGGCCCTTCGCGTACTGCTCTATGCTTCGCAACGCCCCAGGGGTAAATCGCCTACCGCTCCGGCCTGGGAGTCGGCGGGGCTCGATTCGGTAACGGTTTGGATGGGCCTGTATTCGATTCCGCCGATTTTCGCGGGAAAGTTTGAGAGCGAACCCGTAGGTCTACGTGGTGATGGATGGGAGTCGTCCATGTATGACAGTGGGGGATTCGGTATTGGGTCGGGCGCCGGTGGAAGCGATGCGGGAGGATACGCGGACTTCTAGTTGCGCGCGTATCCTCCCGCCCTTGGAGCCCGGACTGTTACTCCGCTCGTAGCCCCGGACAATCGCACGCACACTTCGACGAAATCTCGAGGCGATATCTTACGATTGCAGTTCTTTTCACAACCTTGCAATGCGACTCGGGTATCGGGCTGGACCTTATTGTATTTCTTGATGGCGATGACGGCACCCGGGTGGCGCTGGATGTAGGAGGCGACGTGTTGGATGTTCTTCGCGTCTTCGACTGAAATTGAGTCGGAGCCTGCGCAGGCGGGTAGGGTGAGCAGGGCTGTAATGAGGATGAGGGTTATTGGTGGTTTCATGACTGGTGTTAAGTGGGCGCAAGTGTGAGTCACTCATGGGTTCGCTGATAATATTTGCGGCCAGTGTCATGAGTTATCTTATAAACGCATAGCATATTCAGACACTTTCTTGTTTCAATTGTGACGAGTGTTGAATCAGGAGCAACAAAATTATAATGGGAATTGAATCTACGTTTCTTGAGCATACAGCCTTTATTTTGACCAGGGGGTGCGACTTTCGGTAGTCCTCCGAATTCGAATATACTGTTTAATTTTGCGTGGTCATGTGCAAAGGAGTCGCAAGCCTCACCTCTGGCCATTTGAATTATGGGCCATGGCGGGCCGAGAAATCTCACTATGTGCACCGGGTCTCCTTTAGGTCCGGAGTGAGTGAATTTACCAATCTCAAAACGTACCGGAGCTTGTACTTTCGGAGCCTTCTCCTCTTTCCCCGGTGCCGGTTTGCAGCCGGCAGAAAGCACGATTAGGAGCGTGGCATAGAGTTTTGCATTTACTTTGATGAATTTGCATTTAGAAGCCCTTACATTTACTTTCATGCGAAACCTTCGCATTTCTCTCTCATGGTTCGGAGGATGTCGGTCGGGAGACAATAGCCACCAATGAGTGGTGTCCGTGGCGCGATAGCGAAAGTTCTCCTGAGCGCCTCTTTTCATTCATGGTAGACCCAGATGTGCCCGTCTCCTTCGTAGTGTGAGTTCGGTGGTTGTCTTCCGTCAAGGTGCACAGTTCGCACGATTTGCCATCCTGGATTGGAAGACGGCGGATTGTTGAATTTCGTAATGTGTTCCTCAATATGAATTGTACCCTTCGAACCAACGAGTAGGCCCTTTTCGTACTTGATATAAAAGTCTCTGACCGCGTCAAATTCCGTCTTGTGTAGCTCCGAAGATATTTGTACGGGAGTCGTGCGCAGATTACATTCCAGCCGGAACCTGCGTGGGTTACGGACTCTTGTGACTGGTTCGTCCATTCTTGATCAAATGCTCATTGCGATAATATTTTAGCAAGCTGGAGATTAAGGCGCGTACCTAATAAATTCTCGATCCGGTGCCTTTGGAGCGCGCACTGGATGATGCGACAATAGCTCCAGCCATATGGAAGGTTTCTCGATTATGTTTTGGGTGGCCTGGGCAAGAATTTCCAGTAATTCGACACCTTCATTCAGGCGATCTCTCGTCCATGGTTGGGCGAAGGCAAAGATGAGAGCCAGCGTGAGCAATGACGCCAGGATGAATTGTATCGTTTTCCGGCCCTTTGACTTCATTTCCTTTCTCGTAGGTCCTTCGCGAGACCGGCCCAAAGCCTTTCAGGAAATCGTGAACGTCGCATACCGATTTGATGGACTTTTACTTCCCGCATTCCCAAAACAGGGGTTTCAACTCGTACTTCTAGCTGATGCACACTAAGATTCATCCGAAGTATTTGAGGAGGCTCCCAGATTGGTGCCAGAAACCATTTTTTAATTCGCTGGTAACTGGTATCGCCAGGGCTTGCTGAATACGGAGAAAGGAGAATGTTTCGGATCGTATTGCGTTCCAGCTTGCGATGAAACTCTCTCATAAAATCGCCGGAATCCGACATAAATATAAGTTAAGTAAAGGGGGAGTATCTATCAAGATAAACTTATGGCGCCGTGCTTCCTTCCCGTTGGAACTATTTGCAAAATCAATTGTCGAACCCCCGGGACACCGAAAGTGGGACACTTGAATGGCCACTCAAGTCACGCTTTCGCGGCGAAAGCATCGCCACTCAATAATCCCTTCATTGAACCGTGAAAATTAAAAATGTCCCAACGGGTAGCGAAAGGGGTTTCGACGTCCCTGAGGGCCTTGAGGATGCGCGAGAGAAGCTCCTTAACTTAAAGCGAGCACCTTGCAAAGAAAAGACCTTGAGGTGGGGGAGAATTTGGACTCAATTCGGCTTTCGTTGCGGTCTCCCGACGTCCGTGACTAAACACCGCCACGATCTATCTAAGATCTATAAGAGATCTATTTATGTGTCCCAGAAACCCCGGTAATCTGGGACACCAGTGTCCCCAAAAAGGCCAATTCCGGGACACTGGTGTCCCACTGAAGTTGAAAGCGCCGGGACACATGTAGTTAGGCCCGGTGTCCCAAAAACGCGGTATTCTGGGACACTGAACTGGAATTTGAACGTGCTTCGGAAGTTTTGAAAGCAATCTTCAAAACCATCGTGCGAACTATTTGCAACTTTCGCTCGGGAGAGTGCGATGTACCGGCGATATTTTTTTCGAGAAACTTTTGAGTTTTGGGTTGCGAATCGTAAGTTGCTCTTCATGCGCTCAAGGCGCAAAAGGAGTAGCTCATTGAAAAAACGAAGCATCGTTACGATAATCGATTTCCTCCGGAGAGTGCTCTTCAATTCCTTCAATTTTGAAGGGGCTTGTTTCGCGGCCAAACGCACCCTGGCCGAACAGCTTCAGTGCGTGGCCAGAACGGTCAAAAATATCAGCGGCGTTGTCTGGAAGCAGGCCTCATCGTAGTTGTGCCGCGAAAATTAAGAGGAAATCGCGACGGTAGCTCGCTGATATATCTGACCGATCTGGGCTGGAAAGAGCTCGCGCCGACCCTGGATGCACCCTCATGGCAGGCGTATAAGCGTAAAGTCGCGGAAGCAAAAGAACAAAGAGATTTGCGCGAAACCGCCGGTGAGGGTCGCACACGGCCGTTCTTACCGGTGATAAAGGCGACCGGCGGCGACGCGCGACTGGGAAGGTTCTTGCGCCGGGACATTGAAAATCGACCCGGCCTGCTTAAGGACTCGAAAGTTCGCACGCTTCAATCCGAGAAAATGCGCCTGAGAAGCCTGGACTATCCAACCCCTGGATCACCCTTCATTCACCCTGCGATCACCCCATGTTCACACGAAGGAATTAAGGATCGTACAGATATGACTGAGTGTACCAAGCAGGCGTCCGAAAGCAGAGAACTTATCGAGGAGTTTTCGAGCCTTCAAGAACCGGATGGCGAAATGGCGAATGACTCGGGTCTTGAACTCTTGCTGCGCGACTACCCGCGGGAGGTTTCCCAGACGTTTCGCCGGCTTCTGGTCGAGCTGCCCGTTGCTCGTAAGACACTGGAAACGGCCCTGCAGGCCCTTCGAACCATTCATCTACCGGAAGGGCAAACGATCCTGGAGTGGGAATCTCACGGGCATGATTTGGAACGGGCTTATGTATCCGAATCTTTTCGCGGATTATTTCGGACCCTCTTTCCGGAGGCGAAGGAACCCATCTTCCGGCTCGCACAGGGATGAGCGAAAAAATTTTCATTTAAGATTGTTTTTTGGGTCCGGATCACTATCGTTCCTCCGCGTTGTATGACACGACCGGAGGAACAATGAGCGGGTTGAATACGGATTTTCGAGTTCAGTTGCTGGAAGTAATTCTCATGAGCTCCATAAACGTACACCAGGGCTGTCATGCGGCCAAATCTAAAATCGCGGAATGGTGTGGTTGCGTGGAAGGGACGCTCAAGGACAGGGTGCGAACCTGCCGCAACGAAAATCTAATTCGCATCGAACGTCGCGCGCGGCCGCACGGCCGTGAAGCGACATCAATTCTTCGGCTAACGGAGCGCGGCTGGTGGTATTTGCTTCTGCGTTGCAAACCAGCCGTGATTCGGCGATTCGAAAGCAAGATTATCTGGAAGCGAGACCAATGGAGATTGGATAACGCCGGCGGTCGCCGACCGCTTCCGCGTATTGCGATTAGCCTTCGGGATGCAGGTGTTCATGAGCTTCGGAAACAAGCTCTTTCACGCTTGAAGCGCATTCGGGCGAAAGAGTGTCGGCGCTGGGGGCTGGATCGCGGATTCGACGCCGTATGGGCGAAGATGCGGGCCCTGCTGACTGCGGACAGGCGAATGCGCAGCGGATATGCGCCCAGGGCTCTCAAAAAATTGCGGCCGTGCAACGGTGAATCCGGTCCGGAGCTGGCCTGGTCGATTGACCGGTATTTCACCCTGGTGGAAAGGCGATACATGCCCATTATCCGAGAGTATTTTACGCGAAAGCTACCAGGCTATCCTCTACCCAGGCTGGTAGCGGGGTCTCCACAAGCGAACTGAAAGCGCATCATCCCTCGCGGCCGGTTCAATCCCGAAAATCCGCTACGCCCGGCCTGCGGAGACAAATTGAGTCAGCCCAGCCCCTTGTCGCGCGGCAGCGGCAAACAATAGATACCACCTTCACGGCATGGATGTCGAAACGGGTTTTCAGCAAGAATACCACGGTTTAAGTATTCGTAAGTTCCCGACGACGTCAGCAACAACACCGTCGAACAAAATCACCTGATTCAGGTTCAAACCTAATTCCAGAACGTTCCAGAGCTCTTGAAGCTTGCGTCGAGAGCGAAACATATGTCTCGGTTTTATGCGAATTTATGCAACAGATTTTATGCGACGTTTTATGCAACACAATCATAGACGAGAAACCGCATATTGGGGAGATGAGTTTACAAAAGACTTTTCAAAACGTTTTGAAAACTCCGTGGGAACTATATGCACGGTTGCGTTTGTCCCAGGGGACAGTCGAATGTGTTCCAGAACGTTCTGGAACGCATTGTGCGTGGGAAGTGAACCATACTCCGTTCAGGGGTTGTGTTACGACATTGAAATACGGGCGCCGTAACTACATCGGGCGGGAATGAGTTTAAAAAATACTTTTAAAAAATGTTTTGAAAACTCTCGGGGAACTATTTGCACAATTACGATATTCCCTGGAGTCATTGTAAACTGTCTTCCAGAGGTGCTCGGAAGCGTAGCGCCGCAAACGTGAAAAGCCCCCTGGACATATGTCTCAGTTTTATGTCATTTTATGTCACGGTCTTTACGAAAAACCAGCTAAAGCATCCGCTCACGCAAGGGTTACAGGGGCAGGGCAGTGTGAAGATATACCTGAGTGACGCTCAAACTATGGTGCCCCAGCAGTTCCTCAAGGGCGCGAATGTCGACGCCCGCCGGACTTTCGTGCAGTTTCGCATTCTCCCTCGATAGAATACTCTTTGCCATCGAGTCTGTATATCCATTGACGGGTCGCTCGTTTGTATCGGGCGGCATCTACCTTATAGTCGAAGACAATCACTCCATCGCGCTTACATCGCAAATGGACGGGCTCGGAAATCGCCGGCTCGTCGCCGTGGAGGAACGAGAGCAATGTATGCGTAATGGGCCATGCACCCACGTAGGACATCATGAGGAGGACCTGCAGGGCGCTCGGCATCTTTGATACTCTCGACGGCTCTGCTCCCGGCGCCGGGGCTGAGGGCCGATTCCAGTTGAAAATCCACCTACCAAACCACCAGAGCCAGGTGATAGGCCACAATATCGCCTGGAGATACGGCCAATTTTGTTCACTATCGATACCGAATGAAAAATGGCGAAACGTTAAAACGAAGCCGAGCAGATACAGGAGTACATAGATTATTATGAAGGGGTTACTGATCACGTTTATCGCCTGATGCAGGGGGCGGCCCTTTCTTTCCGCTGATTACTTTTTTGAATATCCAGATCAAAACATATACCTCCCAATGGGTCGAGCGTAATAAGTGCCAGGTGTGATCAGGATGGTTTCTCCCGCGACTATGCCAGGCAAGAAACAAATACATTCCGACAAAATGGGAGACTAATATAAACTCAGGTATGCTCAATGTCGGTCTCTGACCGTGTATTTGAATCGTTCTTCTTCCATGCTTCTCTCTACTATACGGGCGGTATATCGGTTCGTCTCAATATTATCCGCCATTGCGTCCGAGCCCCGACGATTGCGGCTAAAGCATCCGCTCACGCAAGGGTCCCAGGGGCAGGGCAGGGCAGGGTGAAGATAGACCTGAGTGACGCTCAAACTATGGTGCCCCAGCAGCTCTTGGACGGCTCGAATGTCGACGCCGCGTGAGAGCATATCTGTGGCGAAGGTATGCCGGAACATATGCGGATGAACCCGGCGCCCCAGAATTCGGCTTGCGACGTCTTTGAGGACCTGCCAGACTCGCTGGCGCGTATATGGGCGACGCTTCCCGGCGTAACGTCCGCGGTCAGGCACGTGCTCGAAGAAAAAATCCAGCGGTGCGCAGAGCGATACTACCTCATCGAACAGAGAGGCCTCCAGCGGAACGGCGC
>CAZGYS010000080.1:9278-15210 GCA_964530305.1 uncultured Leptospiraceae bacterium | reverse complement strand
CTCTTTGATAAGTTGCCCCGCAATCACGAAATCTGGCACTTCTTTATTCTGGGCGGGGCTTTCTTTTATCTCTTTGATAAGTTGCCCCGCAATCACGAAATCTGGCACTTCTTTATTCTGGGCGCCGCGGCCTGCCACTGGATCTCGATTTTCTTTTACGTGATATAAGAGAACACGAATCGCGCGAATGAGCACGAATTGGTTTTGAACCGGTGACGTGGGATTGCTTGTGGGTGTCCGGCGGGCATCCGGGGGTGAGTCCCGCATCCGAGTTCAGTAAACTCCAAACGCCCCGCGTATCGCCACGCCCGAACCCCATCCGTGCCATTCGTTAAATTCGCGAACATTCGTATTCCTCCCCGGCTTGAAAAAACAAGTGACAGCATAGCAAGGTCGAAGGCATGATTTTGCATGGAAACAAATCGCCTGCGAATTCGCGATCCCTTCAGCGTGCTGCTCTACAGCATGCTGACTCTGGGCGTCTATCTTATGTTCTGGTACTCCTGGATCTATGACGACCTGGAGGAACTGGCGGGCGAAACGCCGACGGGTAATTCCTTCATCGCCGATTTTTTTCTTAATATCCTTACCTGCGGCATCTACGGCATTTACGTGGACTATCGCATTTCCCTGCTGTTGCACCGCGTCTGGAAGGAACAGGGCGTGCCCAACCCGGACGACGACTCCTGGTTGATCATGCTGCTGGACGTACTTTCGTTTTTTAACTGCTATATTACCAGTTTCTACTCCAGCTCCCTGCAACAGGGGAAACTCAATAAAATTCTGGAACACATGCATGGAGCCGGTAACGCTCCGGGGAATGACTTTTCGCCGCCCGCTCCCGCCGACGGCGATTCCGGCCCGGCATGGAAACCCGGGTCCGGCAAGGACGAGAATCCCTACGGTTGAGGCCGCGAATTTGAATTGACGCGATTGCTTTCGCCCTCCAGCTTCGCGTATGCGCTTGGACAAAATTGTAATCTTAACCGGGGCTCTCACCCTGGCCCTGACCGTAACGGGCGGTTGCTATTTCATGGAGAAGAAGGAAGCCGGAGCCGTCGGCACGGTTCTTAAAACCGTCTCCGGAGATCGCGCTTGCTACGTGGATCTGAAAGATGCCGCGGGCAATACGAAAACCCTCCTGGCGGAATTTGATATCTGCCATGTGAGCCTCACGGGCAAGAAAATTCGTTACCGCATGGGAGACGCCAAACTCATCGCCCCCTCCTGCGAAGGCGCGCCCGACTGTAAGAATACCGTGACGGAGCGGATCATCATCTCCGCGAAAGTCATAGAGTAAAGACGCCGAACTCCATGGACAAGCTTCGCCGCCCCATAGCCCTGTACGCGGCGGCTTTGCTTGCCCTGCCCCTCTGCCTACGATTTCCTTATCACTTCGCCTTTATCACCCTGGCTCTGGGCGGAGTCATGCACACCGTTTCCGAAGCGAACTACTGGCTCGTGGAAGAACGCATATTAATTCGGCGCAAAGTCTATCCGCCGCTGATTTTCATCGGCGCGCTACTTTTGACCGCCGTACCTTTTCTCCTGTTGTGGACCGACTTCCGCGAAAAGGGGCACGGTATCATTTACGGACGCGTTTTTTTCCTGGCGATTTTCGCCTACATTCTGATCAGTTCGGCCCGCAACGCCTTTCGCTCGCGCGCCGCGGGCGTCGCGCTGTTGTTGTTTTGCGGCCTGGGAGCGGCCCTTGCCCTTCTACATCCCCTGGCGGCGGCATTCGCCCTGGTCCACGGCCACAATCTCGTGCCCTGGGTCTTCCTGGCCCGAAAAGCCGAACGCAAGATTCCGGTGCTGGCCCATTGCCTGGCACTGAGCGTCGTCCTACCCGGAGCCGGGGCCATGCTCTACTACGGCGCGGGACTTTCCATTTCGCCTCTAGCTTTGAGCGAACAACTGGAAACGGATCTATTTCGCCACAGCCTGGGGCATGCCCTGGCCTTTGAGCCCGAACTGCTGGTTCTGTCCCTGTTCGGCTATTTTCAATTCATGCATTATCTGCTGTGGATTTTCGTCGTCCCGAACAGGAGCTTCCGAGAGATCTGGCGCGAACCGGCCCGTTTCATTCCCGAGTTGCTGATGTTCGCCGGCTTCTCCCGTCGCTTGCGCGCGTGGTATGTTCTCATTCCGGCGGGGGCGATGCTCATTTCCCTGGGCCTGTTCATTTTTTATCCGATTCAGTGGCGCAAAATCTATTTCGCCGTCATCGCCTTTCACGTAATGATTGAACTGCCTCTATTGTTTTTGTTTCAAAAGGATGAAAAGGCGCCGACCTCCCACGAAGCTCGAGCCTAACTTTCGGGCCAACGGCAAAAATCGGAACTTGACCGGAGCGACGGTCCGCTTAAGCTCGCCCCATGAGAAACGCCTCCGGAATTATCGCCATGCTTGTCCTGATTCCCCTTGCCTTCCTTTTCGCGGACGCGGGACCGCGCTTTCAATTTCCGGAAAAAAGCAGATCCAACGCGCGTGCTCGCGCCAGTTCGGTTTTAATCGAAAAGAATAAACGGCGCTCGTTCTACGGGGCCCATCGCGCGGTGGACCGCAAAATTTCCACGGCGTGGTGCACGGGAAAGAATAACGGCGTCGGCGAAAGCCTCCGGGTTCGCTTCGAGGAAGTCCAGGCCAATGCCGTATATATTTTTAACGGCTACGGCGCTTCCCGTCGCTTGTATGAAGCCAACAATCGCATCAAGGACGTGGACATAACCTTGCTGCGCTGTAATGGCCGTAAGCAGACGATACGTCGCCGACTCCCGCGCAATCTGTGCTTCGGAGACACCAGCCGTTGCGGAGACCTGGACAAAAAATGCATAAAGCGCGCCCAGAGGTTCTGCCGCCTCCGGGACGGCGAGTCAGGTCTGCCCGAACACGAAGTACAGCACATCCCACCCGGATGCATCACGGGCGTGGTGTTACGCATTCGTTCGGTCTATCCCGGACGCAAATACAAGGACACCTGCATCGCCGAAGTCAGCCCGATCCGAGACGGCGCGCTTTAAGGGAACTCCGTCATCAGCGCCCCCGCTCCTTGCGTTTCCGGTTCTGCACGCTCTTGTACAGCTTGCCCAGTTTCTTCTCTCCCTTGCGACTTTCATGCCTTTGACGTCGAGCTTCGCTTTCGGTGAGCGGCACGACCAGGCGATCCATTTCCCGGGATAAGCGAAAGTAGGATTCCAGACGACCGGGATCAAGCTCACCCGTGTCCGCCGCCGCGCGCACGGCGCATCCGGGTTCGCTTTCATGAGCGCAATCGCGAAAGCGACATTGTTCGGCCAGCTCCATGATGTCCGTGAAAACCGCTTCCAGATCCGCGGAGGAATCCAGCGCCACTTCACGCAGACCCGGAGTGTCGATGAGCACGCCCCGGCCCGGGCTCACGATCAACTCTCGAGCGGTGGTGGTATGGCGACCCTTGCCGTGACTTTCGCTGACCCTGCCCGTTTCCTGTCGTTCAAAACCCAGCAGGCGATTCACCAGGGTGGATTTACCCGCGCCCGACGAGCCCAGTAGAACCAGGGTCCGACCAGGGCCAACCAGGGCTCTTAGTTCAGGCGGAATGATTTCGCGGGCCGCGCTGCAAACATGTATGGGAACATCGCCCGCGATTTCCCGCATGCCCCCGACTTTCGCGGCCAGTTCTTGCTCATCGCATAGATCGCTCTTGTTCAAGACGATGCACGGCTCGGCTCCGCCGCCGTGTACCAGCGCCAGGTAGCGCTCCATGCGACGCGGGTTCCAGTCCCGGTCGAGGCCCTGAGTCAGAAGCACCGTATCCACATTGGCGGCCAGAACGCGAGACACGGGACCGGACGGCGCCTTGCGCGAGATGCTGGTTCGCCTGGGCAGGAGCTCATGTACCAGGGCGAAATCGCCGCCCTCGGGCCGCGAAAGCACGACCCAATCGCCCGCGGCGATGGACGCTCCGGTTGCGGTCAGAAGACCCGTGGGATGGGCGGGAAGTTCGCCGAATTCAGTGATAGTAAGATAGTTTCCCTGACCGCCGCGCAGAATTCGCCCGGGAAAGAATTGGTCGGCGGAGGAACCCGCCGCGGATGCGCGAGACGCATCTTCGAATGTGTTTTTGAATGCGCTTTCGAAGAACGGGCCCCAGCCCGCTTCCATGAGATGATCCATGATTGATTTTCCTGTAATCGGGACACACCGGTCCCCGCGCGCCGTCCGGAAACGTCACGGTCGTGGGCTCGAATACCGGGCTCAATTCCAGGTTCCACAGGGAAACCGTTGCGGTATTCGAGGCTTGCGGCTGAAAGAGTCTTACACAATCATGGACTTTGTAAAAATAAATTTTCCGGACCGAGACGTCAAACCGAATATACTCGTCCGTCCCGGCTCACGAAATCGCCCGCGCGCGATTCGTCCGGCTATTCCTTGATATCCCTTTGCGGCCCCTTGTATTCGCCGTACTCGTCGGACATCTTTTCCACCGCGGCGATGAGTTGATTCACTTCCGCCATCTTCTGCTTAATTTCCAAAGTTACGGCGTGGATTGTGTTTTCACCTTCCGCCAGATTGGCCCGCCGTTCCTCTTCCAATTGGTCCGCCCGAGCTTCGTCCATGCCGTTCATGATGACGCCGATGAACAGGTTCAGCATAATCATGGTGCCCACCATCACGAAGCTGATAAAAAACACGGCACCGCCCACGGGACTGGCCGAGGGTTTCACGCAGAGGGCCTTCATGCCGTCGTAGCCGTAATTATCGCAGCCGTACATCTGGATGTACATCAAGTCGGTCCAGTCCTCCAGGGTTACCGCGCGAAACAACGACACCAGGGAAATCTGCAAATCGGCGAAGTGGACGGGATCATTTTCGGACCAGAAGATCACCGCCGCCACGGCATAAACATAGAACAGGAGGAACATCAAAATGGAAACATATCCCATGGACGGAATACTACGCAGGAGCGCGCCCACCAGGAGCTGGAGTTTGGGCACGGCCCGCACGAGCTTGAGGACGCGGAGCAGACGCATCAATCGTAGGACGGCCACGGAGCTGCCTCCGAAGGGCATGAAGGCCGCCGCCACGATGACGAAATCGAAGACGTTCCAGGGATCCTTGAAGTAGAGCCAGGGCCGGGGAGCCGCCGCCGTCATTTTGACCACGATCTCAAACACAAAGATCCACAGGACAATCTGGTCCAATACGTGGAGGAGCGTTCCATGACGCTGAACGATGTCCGGATAGGTTTCCAGACCTACCAGCACCCCGGCGAACACAATGGCCGCGGTAATAAAGTTGGAGAACCAGCGCGCCCCCGAAATCCGTTTCATTAATTGTATCATGTTTACCCGTTTGTGATCTAGTATTAATCCGGCGCGGAACGGCCGTCCCTCCGGACCGAGCCCCGCTTCAAGACATCGCGCAAATCCCAACGCCGGCTTCAACCCGAAAATAACCGCTTGCGCCGTTAATTGCCGGGAAACCGCGACGGCCCCGGCCGCCGACTCGGCCGGACTCATTCCGCGACCGGTGCATATACTAATGGATTATTTATTTTCAGGGGTCGGCTTTTTGATTGCCGCGCCCGAACAGTACCGGTTTTTGCCCTTCAGATAGGGAAATGACTTGGATCGGCGCCGAAATCGGTATTGTCGGAGGCATCGCCCGAAAGGAGTAATTGGAAAATGTCAAGAAAAGTATTCGCGGGCGGCCTGAGCTGGAACACCACGGACGAAGGTTTATACCAGGCGTTCGCTCGCTTCGGTAACATAGAAGAAGCGAAAGTTATCACGGATCGGGACACCGGTCGTTCACGTGGATTCGGTTTTATCACCTTTTCAGAGGAAGAATCCGCCTCCAACGCCATTTCGGAACTGGACGGAACCGAGCTGGACGGACGCACGATTCGAGTGAACACGGCTGAAGACAAGCGTCGCGAAAGAGTGTA
>CAZGYS010000080.1:0-9268 GCA_964530305.1 uncultured Leptospiraceae bacterium | reverse complement strand
CGTCGCGGCGGCGGCGGCGGAGGTCGAGGCGGCCGAGGCGGCGGCGGTGGCCGCGGTCGCTACTAAACCGTTCACAACCGGGTGGATTCGAATCCGAGTCCACCCCCACCTCCCCCCTTCTCCCCTTAACTTTATAAATTCCGTTCTTATCGGTAATCCCTGGCGGCACATGTGAAACAACACATGAGCGATTTCCCGGAAAGACTCTATCAACGCAGGCGCCTGGCCACGCTCATTTTCGCCATCGGCTCCCTGTCCCTGGCAACGGCCCTGGCCGCTCTCTGGGAACGAGACGTATCGAAACGAGAAATGGAAGCGGCGGAGCGCGGCTTGCGCGATGTGACGCAAAGACTCAGGGATCAAACCACGAATGGTCATGTCATGGGCGGCGTCGAAACCCTGGGGACCGCCAACGCCGACTTACGCGCCATTGCCCTGGGCCGGTTGCGCCAGGATCACCCCCGGGTGCGGGAAATCCTGGAAAATCACCGGGTCCATTATAAGGCCGACTACGCCTGGGTCATCAATCGCGCCGGCACATGCGTGGCCTCGGTCATGAAACCGGGTCAGCCCTCGAGTACCGGTAAGCAGTATCCGTTTCGATCGTATTTTCGCGCCGCCATGCGGGGAGAAAAGAACGTCTACGCGGCCGTCGGAATCCAAACCCGCAAGCGCGGAATTCATTTCACGGCGCCGATTTTCGCCGACGGTCGTCGCTCCGCGGTGATCGGCACGGTCTCCGTGCGCCTGGACGTCTCCGCCCTCCAGAAGAACCTGGATTTCGAATCGGCGCCCGTCATGCTGCTGGCGCCCAACGGCATCGTCTTCGCCTCCAATCGCCCCGAGTTCCTGTATCATCGCACGCGCGCGTTGAGGCCCGTGGAACGCCGCGTCCTGAAAACGGAACGACGCTTTTCCATCCGCTTCGACCATACGGATCCGCCCCTGCTTTCCTTCGCGCCCCTGCGGGAGGGACCGGTTCGCTTCGGCGGACGCGATTACTCCCTGCTGCGCGAAACCCTGGATTGGCGCGACGCGGAAGGCCCCTGGACCGTGGTCTACCTACACGGGGCTTCGCCCTGGGAGCTTTATCGGGCGCCCGGCCTGGCACTGTTGATTCTCACGCTCATGGGACTGTTGTACCTCAGCGCCTACCTTACCCTGCGCTACCTGGTAAAACAGAAGGAGGCGGCCCAGGAATTATCCCGCATGATGAACATGGCCGAGCAGGCGAATCAAGCCAAGGGCGATTTTCTGGCCAACATGAGTCATGAGATTCGCACGCCCATGAACGGCATCATCGGCATGGTGGACCTGTTGGCCGAGTCGGAGCTGGACGAGCACGGTCGCAAGCACATCAATATTCTGCGCCGCAGCGCCGAAAGTCTGCTGGGGCTTTTGAACGATATTATTGATTTCTCCCGCATCGAAGCGGGCCGGTATACCCTGGATCACCATGCCTTCAGCGTTCGCCAGTTGACCGAGGACGTGCGGGACCTGCTTTCCACCAATGCACGCAACAAGGGCATCGGTCTGACCGTTCGCTCGGACGTACGTGCCCCGAAGCTGCTCATGGGCGATGCGCATCGCCTCAAGCAAGTACTCCTGAATCTCTCGGCGAACGCGGTCAAATTCACCAATGAGGGCCGAGTAGAAATCCAGGTAAACGTAAAGAGCATCACCGCCACCGACGTCATGCTGGAATTCGCCGTCCGGGATACGGGCATCGGCATTGCCGCGGATCGCCTGGATAAACTCTTTCAGAAATTCTCTCAGGTGGATTCGTCCATCTCCCGGCGCTACGGCGGCGCCGGCCTGGGTTTGAGTATTTCCGGCGGCCTGGTGGAACTCATGGGCGGCGCGATTTCGGTGGAAAGTTTCCCCGACGTCGGTTCGGTGTTTCGCTTCACGCTTTCCTTTCCCATCGCCGAGGAAAAAGCCTCCCCGGGCGGCGGTCACGCTTCCAACCGGGCCGCCCGCATCGCGGGGCGCTCGCTACGCATCGCCGTGGCGGAAGACAACCCGGATAACCAGTACTTAATCCGCCATCTACTGACGCGCCTGGGCCACGAAGTGGATATCGCCGACGACGGCTTTCGCCTGCTTGAGAAGATGCAGGAAAATACTTACGATCTGGTCCTGCTGGATATTCAGATGCCCGGCATGGACGGCTATGAAACCTGTCGCCGCCTGCGCGCCTTCGAGCCGAACATCATCGTGATTGCCCTGACCGCCAACTCCATGCCCGGAGATCGCCGAAAGAGTCTCGACGCGGGCATGCATGATCACCTCTCCAAACCGGTGCGCCTGGGGGATCTCGAGGCCATGATCGGCCGCTGGCTTCCCATTGAAAAAGTCAACTCCTGATCACGTGACCGGTTCAGGCGACCGAAGCGGGCGTCGTCTCGTGAAAGCGATTGGCGCGGCGAAAGGTTCCGAGATCATTGAAACGCACGCCGTATTTGCGCATGGCGCGATGGGCCCAGGGCGCCGCCATTTGCCGCAGATAAAAAGGCTGGTTCACGACGAAATGGTGAATGCCGTGGGTGGAGCCGAAGTTGAAACAAAACATCTGGATCGGCCAGAAGTACCACTTGTTCAGGACCTGAGTTTGCTTGAAGAGCTTTCCGTCGATGTCTCCGTAGTAGTGCATATTGCTGGAGATAAAAACGATGCTGGATTGGCGGATGATATTGGGCAGCACCCAGACGACCATGAGCACGTTCACCACGGCCATGACTTGCGTGAGCCATGGGGGCACGGCCGGGGGGCCCATGAAAAACTCCAGCGCGAAGACGCCGACGTGGTACAGAATGAAAACATCCAGCGTTAAATAAAACAGAATAAAGAACGGCATGGTAGCCAGCCGCATGGCCCAGGCGTTGAAGGAACGCGCTTCCCGCGCCACTCCGGGAGTCAGCAAAATGCCGGCCACGCGCTGGTCGAAGATGGACCAGAATCGCAATAGACCCCACTTCATGCCGTTGGTGATCATGCGCTCTTCTATATCTCCCCGCCGACCGCTTTCGCGATGATGCAGCAGATGAATTTTACGGCGATAGTAGGGATTAACCGCGTTACCGCGCAAGGCCCAGACGGTCCAGAACACGAACCCTTCCAGGACGCGACGGCCCTTGAAATAAATCTCGTGAATCAGGTCGTGCTCGATTTCATGAAGCAGGGACGTGAACAGGGCGTTCAGTACGACGCAGGCCCAGGCGGGCACGAGACCGATGATGTACAACCAGCTAGTGGTCAGCATGCCGGCCGCGCAAACGATGAAGATGGAAAACCCCAGGGCATCCTGGTATTTCAACCAGCCGAAACGCTCACGCAGGCGTCGCTCCCCGTAGCGAATGGCTTTCATAATCCGAACGACGCGCGCGCTTTCCGAACTCGGTGCCGACGCGTGCATGCTCTCATTTTCCTCGGCGACCATGCCCTCATTCTACCCGGGGGCCGGACTTCCGACAAGCGAAAAATCCGGTCCCGTTCAGAGTCCGCGGGCGCCCATGCGCTTGCCTACGGCGATTGCTTAGGGCGAATTATTTGAAGCAAGGTTACGCCGCTTTCGCGTGGGGCGCCGGGACGGCACGAGGGTTCGAGACGGGCGCCTTGACCCGGGCGAACCACGCGGCCGAAATCACGAGATAGGCCGACATGCCGGCGAGAATCTCCATGGTTACCAGCTCCGGATAAAGATAGCGCGCGGCTCCCAGAGCCAGGGCGAAAATCGCCAGGCGCGACCATTCCAGAAACGCGGCCTGGGACCGCCCTTCTCCCACGACGCCGATGACATACAGGGTCAACCAGACCGGCGAACAGGCGAGAGCCAGGACATACAGGGGCAGCTTCGCGCCCAGCAGAAGGATTGCCGGCACGGCTATGGAAATCGCCAGGAACTGAAACAGGGTGTAGTATTTCGCTCCGGGCGATACCCCGGGATCGAATTTGTCCACCGTGCGTCCATCCGTAATTTGAATGGGATACTTCTCGGCGACGTCGGCCGGGCGCCAACCGGGCGGTTTCCACCAGATCATGAGCTTATCGCGCAAGCGCTTCGCGCGAAAGGCGTCCTGGAAGAGCTGGGCATAGACCTGGAGATTGGCCCAGAACGGATTCCAGCTCTTGAGAGGCTTGCGCACGCCGAAGACGACGGGCTCTTCGTCCAGCTCGTCCTGAAAGGTTCCGAAAATACGATCCCAGATAATCAAGATGCCGCCGTAGTTCTTATCCAGGTAGATATCATTTTGCGCGTGATGGACGCGATGGTTGGAAGGCGTCACCAGGATGTAGTCCAGAATCCCCATGCGATTGATGTGGCGCGTGTGCACCCAGAATTGATAGATGAGATCAATGGCGCCCGCCGTGAGATACACTTTCGCGGGCACCCCCAGCAGGACGATGGGAAGATAGAAAATCCAGCCGATGAGAAAACCCATGCTGGTCTGCCGCAGGGCCGTGGTCAGATTGTAGTCCTCGCTCTGGTGATGAACCGAGTGGGCCGCCCAGAACCAGCTCACCTCGTGACCCATGCGATGTTTCCAGTAATACAGAAAGTCATACAGCACCAGCACGCCCATGAAAGCCGCGAAACCGGTCAGCGTGGTCGGGTCGAACAGGGCCGCATCCAGCTTAAACGGCGCGATGTGCTCGGCCACGAAGGCAAAGGCCGCCACGCCCATGAACTTCGTGAAAAAGCCCGTGGTCTCGCTGATGGAGCCCGTGCTCATGCTGTTGATGGCATCGTTGATTCGATAGAACCCGGTGCCCCGAACTCGATCCACGACAATCTCAATGACGATCAGCAATAGAAAGAATGGTACCGCCAGTGCTACTAATCCCATGATTCACTCCCTGCCCCGAGCCCGTTTCCCCGGCCGACGGGTCTGTTTTATGGTTCGGATTATGACCGATTTAGAGTCTCATGTCGCCCGAGTGCCCACGACATGAGAGTCGAGACCGTCTCAATTCTCATTCGGATAATTTTTGAGACTCCGTCGAAACTCAGACAGAGATGGTTTCAGAGAATGGCCTCCCGGCTCATCGAGGCGCCGACATAGAGGTCGGTACCCCTCGCGCGCGTGGACAGGACGTGCACCCGCGCGAGGCGGGAGGGAGGGGTTTGGGGAGGGAGTGCCGCCATGCCCTCCCCAACGTCGGAACTCAGACACGGGCCGACTTTCGATAGGCGTTGGGCGATTGGCCGACGATGGTTCCGAAAACGCGGTAGAAGGCGGCCTTGGAATTGAACCCCACGGCAAAACCGATACTGAGCACGGAACGGGAGGGCTCCTCGACCAGCAGCTTGCGAGCGGCCTGAACCCGGTATTCGTTGACGAACCCGGCGAAGTTCTTCTCATGCACGTGATTCAATAGATAGGTCAGTTGATTGGGTCGAATCTCCAGCGCGGCGGCCACGGTCTTCAATTGCAGGTCCTCGTCCAGGAACAACTGCTCCTCTTCCATGAGCCGTCGAAGCTCCGACGCCAGGCGGTCGGTATCCAGGCCCTTTAAAAGCGAAGGCGATTTGCGCTCTTCGTAGGCTTCCATGCGCATGACATGCAACACTTCCGAATAGACATACCCCAGAAGAAAGACGGCATACATAACAAGCGTCAGGAGCACCGAACCGATGCCGGAGAAAATCAAGCGACCCGAGAACCAGTGCGCGATGTTCGCCAGCACGGCCACGATGGAAAGGGCCAGAATCATCGCCACGGCGCGCAGCACTCTCCGGCCCGAGGTTAGATCCGGACGACTGCGCAAGAGAAACAGCGTCAGCGGACCCAGGTAAATCATCAGACTCAGGTCGGAACCCAGCGCGGCCAGATTCGCCGCGGCACGAAACCACGCGGGTCGGCACCAATCGCACGCGCCCCCGCCCATGAGCGAAAACAGGTCGCCCAGAAAAAAAGGCAGGCCGCCCGAAAATAGAAACAACACCGGAACGAAATGGGGCCAGCGCTTTCGCAGGGGTTGCTCCAGAAGAATGTCCCGAAAGAACAGCAAAAGCAACGGACCCAGAATGTATCGCGCCAGGGGACCGGCCAGGGCCAGGTGGGGGAGCGCGTCGGCCGTTCCCGGCATTCGAAAAACAACCGTATGTATTTGCTGAAAGGCGATGGCTCCGTAAATGGCCGACAGGATCAGATTGCCGCGATTCCGATTCCGAATCAACAACTGACCCAGGGACAAAAGCAAGGCCAGCACGGCGCCGCTGAAGGTAAGTGCGATAAATCCAATGCCGGCCGAAGACATGCGCCTGTATGAAAACAGCGACCATGGGTTAATGTAAAGAACAATCGCCCGCGAGTTCACCTCGAACCCGACCGAAAGCCGAATCGTTGACGCCGGAACACCCTGGGCTGGAATGACCGGGAATGTTTCGCGCCCACCGTCCCTTCCATCCCGGACGCCTGCCCTTTTTTTACGGATGGGTCATCATGGTCTGCGGCATCGTCGGCCAGCTCATGAGCCTGCCCGGCCAGACCATCGGCATCTCGGTATTCACCGATGATCTCATCCAGGCCACGGGGCTTTCGCGTCTGAATTTAAGCACGGCCTACATGTTCGGCACCGCCCTGGGGTCCTTTCTTTTGCCCCTTTCCGGCCGCTTTTACGACGTCGCGGGCGCGCGCACGGCGGCCATGACGGCCGGCGCGGGTCTGGGACTATCCCTGCTCTACATGTCCCAGGTGGATTTCTTGCCGCGCCTGCTGGCGGGCGATTCCCCACCCACCTGGATGAATTTCGCCTTCGTGTTGATTGGAATCCTGATGATTCGCTTCACGGGCCAGGGGACCCTGACCTTGATTTCCCGTAACGTGCTCATGGAATGGTTTGAGGCCAAACGCGGCCTGGTAAACGGCGTCAGCGGTGTTTTTATTTCGCTCAGCTTCTCGGCGGCGCCCTGGATGTTCGAACAGTTCATTCGCGGCTTTACCTGGCGCGGCGCCTGGCTGATTCTCGCGGCGACGGTGGGCCTCCTGTTTCCTGTTTTTGCCTGGTTGTTCTTTCGCGACAAGCCCGAGGACCACGGCCTGCTGCCGGATGGTCGCCGCTCCCGAGAAACATCCGGGACGACCATCGGCAACGAAGACGCTTCGCGCGAAGACTCCGCGCAATCGGAAGCGAAGAGCTACACCGCGGCCCAGGCACGCCGCACCTATGAGTTCTGGGTCTACAGCCTGGCGCTGTCGGTCTTCGCGCTGTACGCCACGGCCATGACCTTTCATATCTTTTCGCTGTTCGCCAAGGCCGGCATGGGCCGCGACGAAGCCGTGGCCATTTTTCCCGCCATGGCGATTGTGGCCGTCGTCAGCAATCTCATCGGCGGATGGCTGAGCGACCGAACGTCCCTGCGCTGGTTTCTAATCCTGTTCATGGTGGGACTGATCGTGTCGGCCCTTTCGCTTCTATATCTGGACCGCCCGGGCGCCACGCTCTGGCTCATTGCCGGCAACGGTCTGGGCTCGGGCATGTTCGGGCTATTGAGCAGCGTGGTCTGGCCGCGCCTGTTCGGTCGCAAGCATCTGGGCGCGGTAAGCGGCGCGGGCCTTTTCTGGAACATCTTGTTTTCGGCCTTCGGCCCGGTGCTCTTCGCGCTGGCCGAGTCGCGCACGGGCGACTATCGCACGGCCATCATCGCCTGCCTGGCGGCGATGATCATCTTCCTGGGGGCCGCGTTCTTCGTAAAACGCGATTGAACAAGTCCGACGCGAATCGCCTCGGGCTCAAGTTCGTCCGGGGTAATTCGCCCAGTGCCGATCCGCGCCGGCAATGCGATTGGGCAAGACTCGCATCAAAAAGCCGGCCACCGGATTCAAAGCCAGGTAGAGCTTCCCATCCGTAATGCGCCAGCTCCGGGGCGATCCCGCCGGCGCATTATCCTTCCCCAGACTCATGGCAAAAGCGCAACGGCCGTCATATTGCGGGGCGTACTGCTCAGGATTGGCGGCAAAGGCATCGCGATTCTCCGCGCTCTTGAATCGCCAGGGGCGACCACCCCACTGATGTAGGAACTCCTCGCTGCCGGGCACCGGGCGACCCTCGGTAAAATAGGCCACCGGATCGTATCCATCCAGCGCCGGAGTACTCGTGTTTGTTTTAGCGGGCATCGTGAACCTCCAATTCAAGTGACAAAAAAGTCACACGAATTGGAGATCAGAGGTTGTGTAAAGGAAAAAACCGCGTCGGAGTTCCGACAGAGAGGTCAGAGGCCCTGAAGAGAGCGGAATTCCTGGTAATCACGGACGAATTCGGCGGGATCGAAGCAATCCGACAGAAGCACGGCCACCACGGCATGGGGCGGAAAGTGGGAGAGGGTCACCCAGATCATGGGTTCGACCAGCAGCACCGAGCCGTCGGCGGGCAATTCGAGCTCGCGGACTTCACGGCCATCGTCCAGGCGCACGTCCACTTGCCCCTGCACGCACACCAGCGCCTGGGATTGCAGGCGATGGGCATGGTCCCCCCGCTCGGCCCCTGCGCGGACGTCCGTGAGAAAGAAGACTCGCCTGGGCTCGAAGGGCAGATCCGTACCGGCCTGCAGCGCGGTCAGCACGCCCCGCTCATCGCGATTGACGGCGGCGGAAATCAGGCGACAGTCGTGTACTCCCATATTTTCAGAGCCCTAGTAGGAGTTCCGACGTCAAGAGGGAATGGACGCCGGATTCGGCAGGTGCGTATTGGACCGACGATTCCTTGTTCCGAGTCGACGCGAGTTTTCCCCATGCTTCGAAAATCATCCAGCTACGAGAAAAACCTGGCCCAGTTGGAGCTGCTTTCGCCGTCGGGGGAACTATGGCTCGACGCGGGGTGCGGCGGCGGAGCCTATACCCTGCCGCTGACGGCATTCGTGACCCGGGTCATTGCAATGGATAGGGACCCCAACGCCCTGAACGAATTGCGGGATCGCATTACGCCCGAACTTAAAGCGCGGATTGAGATACGAGCGGGCGATATCTACGTCGTCGAGTATCCCCACAACCTGGATGGAGTCCTGTTCGCGTTTTCGCTGCACTATTCAGGCAAGAACGAAACGGCCCTGAAAATGGCACGGTCCGCCCTGCGTCCGGACGGCGGAGAAATCGTGATCATCGACTACTGTTCGCCTATACCCAAACCATGGATGCCCCGCCCCTTTACACCCGGGAAAGCGGAACGCCTGCTTCAAAAAGTCGGACTGGAAGTCGAAACGGTTTTTCGCAATGAACGCTTTTATATTATGCGCGGGGCGATTTAGTTCGCGTCCGACTTACGAGAT
>CAZGYS010000079.1:0-15360 GCA_964530305.1 uncultured Leptospiraceae bacterium | reverse complement strand
CAGGGTTTCCCCCATTGCGCAAGATTCTTAACTGCTGCCTCCCGTAGGAGTCTGGGCCGTGTCTCAGTCCCAGTGTGGCCGATCACCCTCTCAGGCCGGCTACCAATCGTCGCTATGGTAGGCCATTACCCCACCATCAAGCTAATTGGACGCAGGCTCATCTCTCGGTGATAAATCTTTCAGAACAGGACCCGTGGATCCTGTAATCGTATGCGGTATTAGCCCAAGTTTCCCTGGGTTGTCCCCCGCCGAGAGGTAGATTACCTACGTGTTACTCACCCGTTCGCCACTCGAGTATCCCCGAAGGGACCTTTCCGTTCGACTTGCATGTTTAAGACGCGCCGCCAGCGTTAGTTCTGAGCCAGGATCAAACTCTCCGTTATGTAACCAGTCCGAAGACTGATTGCTTAACAGTTTCCACTGATTCTCATAGCGAGTTTTCCTTTCGGAAGATTCTCGAGAATCAGCGGCGGACCGGCTCCCATTAACTGGGAGACTCGACCCACCGGCGGCCACTTTTCACATCGACTGGTTAAAGAGATGTGAGCCATGCCGCCGGACGCTTGATTAATCCGACTTGAATCATTCAGCTGATTGCTTGCTTGACTATTAACTCAATGCGAATTTCCGTGAAGAAATTCGCTGACTTAAAGGTCCGCATCTGTTCAGTTTTTAAAGATCAAAACATGTGCCCAGAGCTTTTGGCTCTGGCGATTTGCTCGGTCCGTCCGTCGCCCAATGCGACTGGAGTTCCGAATGAGGGCTTGATTCCTTCCGACTATTTCGCCGGAGTTATCCACACTCAACACTTTCATGTTTGGCGTGTGCCCTCATGCCCTTTGCGATGCGCTTTCGCGCCCCCGCTGGGCCTCAAATCGGCGGACAGTGTTGCTGCCCGGAGAGAGGCAGTATTTTTATCAGCGGAGGCTCGTCAACTAACTATTGTATTTATTGGCCCGGATCTCTGAATTTTTTTAAAAAAATTTCACCCCCGATTTTGGGTGTTAAATGCCGAAATCCAGGCAATCGCGTCCCGGCGCTTTCAGGCTTCGCGCGCCTTGAAAAACCGTTTCGCGCGCGTAGTTTCGCGCATGCGAAGCGGCTTCGCTTCGCGGCGATTTGGACCGCGGGAAACACGCCGACTTCGCGTGCTCGCGAGAGCTTTCGCACGCAAGATTTCGCCTGCTTCATTTTTCCTCAACGGAGCAAGCAAAATACGGGGTATTGCGCGCCTGAATAAAGGGGCGGGAACGTCAAGGCGGGATTTATCTTCGCCGCGGCGGCGTGCCTTTCGCGCGAAGCCGCGGCGAGAGCTTCGCGACCGCGCGAAAGCCATGCGGCATGAGCGCGAATCCGAGGCGAAAACGGGACCGAATTTCGCGTGAAGATCGACTCCTTCGCGGGGCCTTTCGCGCCTGATTTCGAGGCCGATTTCACTTTCGCGCGGTCTTCGCGCGGCTCCGGAAAATTTCTCATTTTAAAAACGAGTTGGGATTTTGAGCTCAAAACGGCCGATTTCGGCCCCAAAAGTCCGGATTTCCCCCCTGAAAACGGATCTACTTTTGAGTCATTTTTTGCGCCCGGGGACTGAATATGGCCGAATCGGGACCCAAAAATCGCCATAATCTCCCCATCCGGGCCGAAAAAGTGTCGGAACGGAGCTTATTTTAGCCCCAGCCCGGCTTTCAGGGAAGCCCGTTGGTCAAAAAGTGCTCCGGCGGCCCCATACCGAGCCACAATCAGGGCCGTATTTGAGCTGTCGGAGCTCCTATGGGGCGCGAAGACGGGCTGAATCGACTGGTGAATGGCCGAATCAAGGGAGGTTTAACGGCGAATCAGAAGAGAATCAGGTCAAGAATGGGGCCGCGGGGAGGCAAATCGCCTCCATACGGCGGGGAAAACACAGGAAGAGACTAAATCAGGCCCTTTCAGGCCTTACGAAAGGGGCGTAAATCATCCATGGTCTTCATGGAAATGTCTCCCGCGGGCGCGGAACCGACGGAAACGGGCTCTCCGGGGGCTTCAAAATCCTTCAAATCCAGATCCGAGTTCTCTACGTCGGGCAAATAGCCACCGGCAAGCATCATTTCGATGGTCTGGCGGGCATTCGAGCCCTTTACATTCAGGTATCCGGAGACAAACAGGGAGTTTGCGGCCCGCAGACCGTCTTCCTGGCGACCTTTCAGGTATAATTCACGCCCAGCGGCCATACGAATCTCGGCCGTCGGGTTCACCAGACGGAACATGGCCAGAATTCGGAGGCAATCCTCGGTTGTCAGAGTTCCGACATCGCCCAGGCCATGGCCTTCCACGGGAATAAAGAAGTTCACGGGGATGGAAACCACGCCCAGATCGCGCAGGCGAGTCGCCACCTGCACCAGATCCTCCGAGGACTCCCCCATTCCGGCAATTACGCCGCTACAGAGGGAAACACCCGCCCCGGACATGGTTTCCAGGGTGTCGGTGCGGTCCTTAAAGGTGTGGGAGTCGCAAATTTCGCCGTAATGGGCGTCGGAGGTGTTCAAATTATGGTTATAACGGTCCAAACCAGCTTCCGCCAGAATTTCCGCCGACCCCTGGTCCTTGAGAATACCCGCGCTGAGGCAGACTTCCAGATTATACTCTTCTTTTATACGTTTAATGGTACCGGCCAATCGCTCGGTGTACTGGCGACTGGGGCCACGACCGGCGGTAACCAGACAATAGCGATAGGCGCCGGATTCGGAGGCGATGCGGGCCTCCTCCATGATTTCGGCCTCTGATTTGGAAGGATAATCCGCAATGGAGTCGGCCGGAGCGGTCTTACGCTGGGCGCAATAGCCGCAGTCCTCGGGACAAAAGCCGTTACGGATATTGTTCAGGACGTGGATACGGACCTTGTTCTCGAAGTACTTCCGACGGGGAATTTCCGCCGCCGCCAGGATTTCCTCGAGGGAGAGGTTCTCGTCCCGCAAAATCGCCAGGGCGAGTTCATTGGTCAGCTCACCGGAGCCTTCGGCCGCGGCCCGTAATTGTTCCGACATGGACTGTTGCGTTTCCATGAAGTCATTCCAGGCTCGCGAAGCCGGCTTGCAAGTGTTTTAAGAAATGGAGCCGGAACGAGGTGTCCGGCCGCCCTGCATCAGTATTCCACGTGGCTTACCTGCGATCGCGGGAAGCGTTTGGTGCCTTCCGGGGTCAAAACCAGATATTCCCCGTCTTTTGCCGGCACCAGTACACCGGATACCTTGGTCCCATTCTTGAGAACGACCGTGATCTGGTCCTTATCCATGATCCGGGCGATTTGCTTCAGCAGCGCCGGGCGACGCTTCTTGTTGAACTCTTCCACGGCCGCTTTGGGGTCCTCGGCATTGCGCAGTTTCTCCTGCTCCATGGAGATCAGCTCATTGTATTCCTGGAGTTTCTTGCGCAGCTCCTCGTCCTTGATGATGACGGGTTTGGGCGGATTATCCTTTGCGTCTTTTTCGGTCGCCGCGGCGATTTTTCCCGCCAGGTCCGCTTCTTTTAAACCCGACTCCAGAGCCTGGGCCGCGGCCTGGGCGGCGGCCGGATCCACCTTTGATTTCCCGGCCACGGCCTTGAGTGCCGGGCTATCCAGCAGTTTTTTCAGGCCGGGCACGGCCTTCATGATCCGGTCCGTATATTTCGTATCCGTGGGCAAAAAACCGCCCTTGTCCAGGACCACTTCCTGCTTTTGGAGCGCCGCCACCACCTTGCGCAGGGCCGGACTTTTTTCCACAACATCGGCTGGAAAATTTTCCAGGGCGGGAATGCGGGGCCGTACGGCGACCTTACCGCTCACGACGGTCACTCCGCCGCCCTGCTTCGTGACGTTCATTTCAAAATCGGTGCCCCGCACGCTGGCCATGGCCGTCCGGCTACTTACCTCAATTTCCTGGCCGGGTCCGAGCTTACCGGTTCTTAACATAAGCCGACCAATTCGGACGCTCGGTCGGATGACCGTGGACGCCCCCCTTGCCTGGGCGCTCAATACCACGACGGTATTGGCCTTGATGCGCATGGTGACGGCCAGCTCCGGTTGCTTGATCTGCAAATCACAGAGCGATTGCGGGCCGACCTTGATTTCGAAGTCCCCGCTCACGAGATCACCGACTTCTATTTGTTTATCGTTCAACTTTACATCGCCCACTTTAAAGAGAACGACGCCGCGAACATCAACTTCATCAATTTGACCCGGCGCGCGGGCTTGCTTGCATTGCGGAAGCGAAAAATTAAGTATTACTACTGAAGTTAAGGCGATGAGAGCGCGAATTGATTTAGTCATGGGCGACTCGGATAATGACGGTCGGCTGAATTTCGTCAAGTATGATCGCCATGTTTCGCGCGTACTTCCACGCGAAAATCGCCGGCCGCCGTAAAAAAAGAATGCGATTTCGGGATCGTAAGTTTAGCGCGAAAATACGCCGCACCCGCGATTCAGAACCCGAGCAGGACGCGTTCGGGACACGTTCAGGGCTTGCTCAGGACATGATTTCAAGCACGGTTTTTTCCAGAACGCCGTAGCACTTCTCCAGTTCATCGGCCTGGATTACATAGGGCGGCGTCAGATAAACCACGTTGCCGATGGGTCGCAGTAAAACGCCCTCGGCGATGCACGTGCTCCACACGCGCCAGCCGAAATCGCCCGTATAATCGATATCCAGATCGAATTCCACCGCGCCCACCGATCCCATGCAACGGGTCTCGCGGATGTGCTTGCCCAGCGCGCCGGTCTCCATGGCGCGCAGATGATTGCCGTGGGATTCCTCCAGTTCAAGCACCTTGCCCAGGAGATTTTCGCGCTCGAAGAGATCCAGGCTGGCGTGGGCGGCCGCGCATCCCAGCGGATTGGCGGTCATGGAGTGGCCGTGAAAAAGCGTATGGCGACGATCATCGCTGTAAAAGCCCTGAAACACGCGCTCGGATGCCAGGGTAGCGGCAAAGGCCAGGTAGCCGGCGGACAATCCCTTGGAAAGGGCCATGATGTCGGGCCAGATGCCGGCTCTTTCGCAGGCGTAGAAAGCCCCCGTGCGCCCACAGCCCGTAAAAACTTCATCGGCGACGAGCATCACGTCGTGAGCATCGCACAGGGCGCGCACCGCGCGAAGGTACGCCCCCGGGTAGATATTCATGCCCCCCGCCCCTTGAATCAGGGGTTCCAGGATCAAGCCGCAGATGGTCTTGCCGTGCTCCTCCAGGATTTTTTCCAGCGCGGAAATCGCCGGACGCACGGCCTCCTGCGCCCGGGCTTCATCGTACAGGGCCTCGAAGGGACAACTGGGCGCCGGGGCGTGAAAAACCGAAAAAAGGAGCGGCTCGTACATCTCGTGAAAGACGGAACGCGCGCCCACGCTCATGGTACCGATGGGATCGCCGTGATAGCCGCCGGTAAGGGTGACGAAGTTTTTTTTCTCCGGCCGTCCCTGGTTTACGTAAAACTGAAAGGCCATCTTCAGACCGATTTCCACGGCCGTGGAACCATTGTCCGAAAAAAAGACCCGGGGAAGTTCACCGCCGGTGGTATCGCTCAGACGCTTGCTCAGACGCGCGGCCGGTTCGTGGGTAAAACCGGCGTACATGACGTGCTCCAATTGTCGGAGCTGCTTCTCGATGGCGGCATTGACGTATTCGTGATTATGGCCGTGGATATTTACCCACCAGGAACCCACGGCGTCGATAATCTCATCGCCGTCGCTGGTCTTTAAATAGACGCCCCGCGCCGAATCAATGACCACCGGGTCCGGCGTGAGTTTCATCTGCGTAAAGGGCTGCCAGGCGTGCGCCCGATGATAGGCGAGTATCGACTCCGTATCCATGGTCACGCACGATTCCGAGCCCCCGTGGCGATACAAGGAGAAAACCCGCGCCGTCCAGGGTCACCTGCGTCCCGGCAAATCGCCTCCGGGCGATTCAATCCGCCGTTTTTTTATTGACGGGCAATATTTTTTCAGATAATTATATTATTACTACTCTTGATAAATATATAAACGCCGGAGGGAGTAGCGGAATACTTCGGCGCATTCAAATCGGCCGGCCTGGTTTCGTCTCTATTACCAACCTGAAATACTTTTCATGAAGCGCCCCCCGGTGTTTCGTGGGAGTACGAGTCCGCAAGGATTAAAACGGAATAGTACAGGCATGCAAAACTCTACACTTCTTAAACAAGACAAGGTCACCGTCTACGTCGCGGATGATCATCTCATCCTCCGGGATCTTCTAAGACTACTGCTGGAGCGAGTCGGACAATTCGAACTCGTGGGCGAAGCGGGAGACGGTCGGGAGGCCATGAGCGAAATCGAACGACTAAATCCTCAGGTCGTAATCCTGGATATCTCCATGCCCTCCATGGACGGCATGGAAATCGCGCGCAAGATTCGCCGCTTTCATCCCGAAACGAAAATCATCATGCTGACGCAGCACGATGATCAGAAATACGCCACCATGCTGTTGCGTACCGGCGTGCACGGATACTTGCTCAAGGACGACGCCGGTCAGGATCTGGTGCGAGCCATCGACGAAGCCTTGAAAGGAAACATTTATCTCAGCCCGGTCATCGCGCGCAAGATGGTCTCGGTATTGACCACGGACAAACCCGCGGCCAATCACGAATCCCCGGGCCTTTCGCGGCTCACGAATCGGGAAAAGGAACTGCTCAAGCTCATCGCCGAAGGCTGCTCCAACAAGCACATCGCCGGATTGCTTTTCATTTCGCCGACGACCGTGAAGACCCATCGCGCCAACATCATGCGCAAGCTGGAACTGCACAGTCGCACCGAACTGGTCAAGTACGCCTTGAAAGCCGGTCTGATTCAGTTGTAAGCTTTCACGCTTTATTTTCGCGTCCCCAATGAAGGATACGGGAATGCAAGACTTTGAGGAGTTCGCCCACGCAACCGGCGAACACACCCTCCCCGTCTATCGCTCCGGGCAAGGCCCCGGCGTCCTCATCATGCACGAACTACCGGGCATGGTGCCGGAGTGCGTGGAGTTCGCGCGGCGCGTTCGCGACGGCGGCTTCACCGTCTACCTGCCCCTGTTCTTCGGCAAGCCCAATCAAAGCCCGGCCCCCGCGCGGCACGGCATGGAACTCATGTTCTGCGTGCGGCGCGAATTCTACATGTTTGAAAAAAACCTCACCAGCCCCATGGTGGAAAAGATGCGTTCCCTCTGTCGTCGCATGCACCAGGAATGCGGCGGCCCGGGCGTCGGCGCGGTGGGCATGTGTCTGACGGGCGGCTTCGCGATTCCCTTGTTACTGGAGAAGGAAGTCATCGCCCCGGCGGTAAGCCAGCCCGGAATTCCCGGAGGAATGGGCAAGGACGCTCGAAGCTCCCTGGGCCTTTCGCCCGAGCACGTGCAAGGCGCGCGCAAACGAGTCCGGGACGACAACCTGGAAATCCGCGGCTATCGCTTCTCCCACGATCCCCTGTCCCCGCCGGAACGTTTCGAAACCTACGGGCGCGAATTCGGTAAGGCCTTCAAACCCTGCGTCATTGATTCATCCTGGGGCAATGACCACAAAATTCCCCTCTGGGCCCATTCGGTATTTACCTTGCACTATGATCACACGGAAGGCCACCCTACGCGAAAGGCGTTTGATGATCTGCTGGGGTTTTTTAAAGCGAAACTGTTGAGCGAATGAGGGTGTGAATCGACCGACCCGGATACGGGCCACGGAATTCACGGGAATTGTTGAAGTGGGTTTCTTACGCTGAACGAATTCGAGCTCGACGAGCGTTTCTATACAAAAAACCTTCGTGCTTTCAGTGAGTTCCGTGGCCGAACAACCGCGGCAAATTTTCCCTTGACGGCCCCGTGAATTATGTAAAGGGGCGCCTTTCACCGTTTCACCCTCTTCCTAACAATCTCCGTGTGATGATACGCGTGCAGTAAACTGAACTGAAGCATTTCGCGTACGGGAATTTTTCCAAGCAGGGGATGCGGCAGGCGATAACGATCCAGGTCCGCGTCGGGCCACTTCTTTTCGACGATGCCCATGCCGGCCGTGATGGTTCGCTTCCAGGCCTCGATGATGCCTTCGTGGGTTTGCGCCATGTCGCGGGGAGTCCTGGCCCAGTTCACGGGCGCGTAGATTCCGGCCTTGCGACCTCCGGCCAGCATGTTCAGATAATCCGCGCCGGTTTCCTCCAGCGGACGACCCTTCGCGTCGCGCCCAAAAAAAAGACGCAGCATGAAACGCGGCTGCAACAGACCCAGATTCAAGGCGATGCCCGTCTTCACCAGGTGGCGGAGGTTTCGCCAGGGGGACCAGCCTTGCTTCGGGCGCGCGTAGAAAATCTCCAGCGGCAACTCGGAGTAAAAACGAGCGATGTCGTCGCGCGTAAAAGCCGTGGCTGCCAGGATTTCATCGCGATGGTAGGGATTCTCGGGTTGGAACATGACCGCTACAAGTTACCGCGACAAGGCCTTCGCGGTCGAGAGGATTTTCCTCACGCCCGGGCCGGGGACGCATGGCGATTCCGCCCCTCGAAAAAGCCCGCGACCGCGCGATCCAGATCCGGTAAAAAGAAGGCCAGCAGGAGCAGGAGCGATTGCCAGGATACCAGTAGACCGTTCAAGCGCCAGGATTCCGTAACCGCCAGACGCCCCGCCCATTGATAAAACGGCACCAGCGCCGGCAGAAAAAGCAGCAGCAAAATTCCCCGCCGCAAGGGCGAAATCGGTTTCCCCCGGGGCGCGAACACAAACAGAATAACGCCCGGCAACAGGAAAACGAAATGATGGTGCCAGGCCATGGGACTGGCCAGCATCATGAGGCACCCCAATCGCAAGAGCAAGGCGGATCGCCCTTCATCCGGCGGCAGGCGATAGGCCCGAAACAAGGCATACGCCAGCAACATAATCGAAACGCCCATGGCGAAGAGATCCGCACGCGAATCGAAATAGGAGATCCTGTAGAAGAACCCCTTCAGGGAATGATTGGGAACAAGATCCGCCGGCAGCGTGCCGCGCATCATGCGCGGACCTTCGCTGATTTTAGGCAGCACTTCCAGGAATTTCCACCAGTGGTCCCATCCGCCCAGGACCAGGGTAACGCCTACGATGGCCAGACAGGAAATCGCCGCGGCGAACAAGAAGCGCCAGTTCCGATGATACAAAAAATAAAATCCGAGCAAGGCCGGGCTCATCTTGATCAGGACGGCCGCCGCGAAACAAAAACCGCCCAGATAAGGACTGTCCTCGTGCAACCAGAGCGCCAGGAGCAAGAGGACCACGACGACGATGTTGATCTGACCCCAGTACAGGTTGTCCTGCAAAACCCAGGGGAAAATCGCCGTACAGACCGCGGCCGTCGCGAACATAGCGCGCTTATCCATGCCCCGGTGAAAGCGTCCCAGCAGCAGAAAGCCCAGAAAAGGCAAGGCGATGGCCAACAAGAGATTAAAAACGATCCAGGACCAGTTGGCCCCGATATCCGAGAGCGGCGTGAAGGGTTGCATCAAATACGCCAGCAAGGGCGGATACAAATAAGGAAGCACGTAACCGGGCAGGAAGAGATTCAGATCCGCGCCCACGTGATTGAGCACCGAATTTCGCAGGTGCATCTTGAAGCCGTGCTCGGGCAATAATGGGAAGCGCTTCTTAAAGTTACGCGCGCTCTCCTTGCTGAAATCGTAAATCGAGCGATCTTTCTCGAAGACCACTCGCCCGGCCGTCAAGAATACGGTGAAGTCCACCAGACGCAGGGAACCGGAGCGCGTGGAAACCTTATATATATAGAAGCTTCCCAGCGCGACGGAAGCCGTCAGGTATAGAAGCATCAGGGTCCGCAGGCGCAGGCCGCCCATCATTGCCTTAAGCGATTTGAACATGCTTCAAGTTTTCCGCGAAAGCGCCGCCGGACGCGCAACGAGGCCCGCTCTCGTCAACAATTCGCGCGCGATTCGCTTGATCACTTTTTTGGACGACGCGACAAATTGTTTCGCTTCGCGTTCCACACGTCTTTCCATTAATTACAATTCCCTGCTTGACCGTTCCGAAGGTATATGTTGAAAGTGGGTCATACAAAGTTAACCGTATACTAAAGAATGCAAAACGGTGTAAAACTAAATTCCAAATTCCCATTGAAGGAGCAGAGACTGATGAAAAGATTCAGCCTGATTTTGGCTCTGGCGTCTTTCGTGGTCATGGCGTCCGGCGCTTGTAAGAGCGACGACGACACCACCCTGACCGACGCCGCCCTATTGCTGGCTCTCACCAGCAACACCTCTTCGTCCTTGCTGACGCCCCAGCAACAGCAAACGACCGCGGCCGCCAGTGCGGCATCCGGCGCGGCATCCTCGGCGAACTCCGCCGCGGGCGGCGCGCAAACCTATACGAAGCAAAAATTCCAGGACATCCCCGGCCTCTACCTTGCTATTATGCAAAACGGTAAAGACCCGGCATTCCTCCAGGAAATCGCAAAGCGTCTCCACAACAATCGTGAGAAAGTCGTGGAAAACCCCGGCAAGAACGTAGAACTGGCGGCCCTGAGCGTTACTCAGAACGGCACGGCTAACGGCTACAAGCGCTGGACCATCACCGGTTCGGTGGACGGTTTCGCAATCCAGACCCGCACGCTGGAACTGCAAAACTACTTCTACTTCCTGACCAGTTCTTGCCCCTACACCTATACGGGCCTGAACACTTCGGTTAACCAGGGCACCGCTACCTACAACAGCATGGACCTGACCTACACCGGCACGGGCACCACCACCGGCTTCAACGGATCATCCACGCTGAATGGTTCCATTACGTTCGCGAATTACGGTACCCAGTACCTCGATTACTATACGTATTTTACCATGCTGCAGCGCGCGCAGGCCGGAGAATCGGTTATCCCGGTTTCCCTGGATCCCTGTCAGAACCTGAAAAACGTTTATGACTTTCAGTTCAATCTGATCCTGACCGCCACCCTGGGCGGCACCGTTACCATGAACTCCACCTCTTCGCAGGTCGGAAATTCCAACGGCAGCGGTTCCACCTTCAGCTCCAGCTATTCCTCTACGCAGAATACGACGCTGAACAGCTCGGACTTCACGGTCGACGGCAGCACCGTTACCATGGATAACGTGGTCTACAATCTGACCTCCAATACGAGCTTCACCGGCACCACGTATTCGGGCAGCATGAGCATTACCATGACCGGTACCTTGAATGGTACGGCATTGAATGAAAACCTGACCGTTAACTTCTAATACTACTGTATCGGAAGACACAAGTTTCGCGTCGCGCGGCCAATCTGGTCGCGTGGCGCGAGACTCTCTCGGACACTCGCTTCTAAATTCCATTATAGTCGGCCGGTTAAACTCGGCTAGAGTCTTCCGCCGCCGAATTTCAACCCGGCCGCGTAAAAAGAATCTCCCCCGGTTTGCGCTCGAACCTTTATGGAATCAAATCCGTTTTGCGTCGCGGCGATGGGTATGGGAATCACGACGCGTCTGGTTGCGCCCGGCCCCGCGAAGGGAGATAGAAAGGCTTCCTTCCCGAAGTTAGGCATGGCGATTCCTCCGAAGGGATCCGGGGCACCGGGATTCGTCCGGGCAACCACCGAGGCAAGGAAACGGTCTCGCCGCCGGAACTCCACCGTATACGCCCGGTCGGCCGAGAGCTCCAGGTTAACGAAGTCCGCGAAGCGAACGCGAGCAAGGCGAATCACGAGCCCCGGGTTGCCGAAGCCGGCTTCGCGGCGAACCATGTATTTTTCACCCCGCGCCGGTAATTGGAGGCGCGCTTCGCTCACGACCACTTCACGGGCCATACGGTATCGCCCCAGGCCCCACAAAGCCAGGCAGGCCGTCGGCGCCAGGACGAGAACCATGAGCAGCGCGATTCCCCGGGGACGCAGTATGGCGGCCAGCAGGCGATCAAAACTCCCGAGCGCGAAGAGCACGGATAAACCGGCCAGAACGCCCGCGACGAGATACGCTCTTAGCGGGACGGGGACCGGCAAGATCTCATGGACGATCAACATGACCAGGGGCGTACCCGCCAGGAGAATGAGAAAAAAATGCAGTAAGTACGGCCCCATGGACGCGGCCCCGAAGCGAGAGAAAAAGGTCTCGCGGTGGGGTACGAGTCTGAGCACGGCCGGAATCATGGCCGCCGCCAGACAAAAAAAGATCCCACGCCGCGCGAAGTCGAGCCAGGCCTGTCCGCCGTACGCTACGTTTCCGAAATACGTCAAGCGTCGCCAATCAGGAAATACGAAGACGATGAGCGTAAGCACCAGCAAGGGAAGGGGCGCGAACCAGGCCCATGACCAATCGGCCAGGCGGAGGCGATGATTACGCAGGTAATAACCGGCCAGGAAAAAAGGCAGAAACGTTATGGTGCGGGCGAAGGCTCCCAGCAAGGGATGAATGTCGATCCACCCGGCTCCCAGCGCCGCGACAATCGCCGGAGGCAGGAACCAGATGGAACGAGCGGCCGCGCCCAGAACCATACGCCACATGAACAGGGCGGGCAAGAACCACAGATGAATGTAGGGGAAGAAAATGAAGTCCCCGCCAACTTGACGCGCGGGGTGCAAGGCGTAGTCGGCCCAGGAATAGGCCGCCTGAAAAATTAAATAAGGAATCAACAGGGTTCGCGCCGCCAGGACCAGATTGCCCATGGAGAATTTCGCGTAGCGCGTGGAAAGACATCCCGCGACGAAGGCGAACGCCGGCATGTGAAACGAATAGATAAACTTCCAGCCGACATCCGTGAAGGGACCGGAGTTCGGAAACAGCTCCAGCGCGTGCCCCAGGACCACCAGTATGATTAAAAGGAATTTTGCATTATCCAGGCCGAAATCCCTGGTACCCTTGTCCGCCACCGTCATCGAAAATCAGACCTCGATAAATTCTGCTTGTCGTTCATCGTCATCGCGCAATCCATTCCTCATGCGTGACTTGATTCGAAACCGGCATTCAGTTTCATACCGTTCCCGGAAAATATTCGCCGCGGCAATGATTCTCGCCATTGCGTCCGCGGCGTGCGGGGAAAGCAAGAAAGACCGCGCCGAAAGACTGAAGAACAGCAGTTATTTGAACAGCCTTCAGTTGCAGCACCATTTCGTCGGCATGTACGAAAAATACCTGCCGGCCCTGGTAAGCGTCGCGCCCTATAAATCCGGCACGGCGCGCCCCGGCTCCATCGGCACGGGCTTCTTTATTAACGACTCGGGTTTTCTACTAACCGCGGCCCATGTGGTTGCCGGCCGCGATCGGGTGCTGCTCTATCAAGGCGGCACCGGGGTTCGCTGGGTCGCGAAGGTCTACAATGTAGATAAGAAAAATGATATGGCGCTCTTGAAGGCGGACTTCGGAAAGAACCCGCCGAAAAAACAGGTCTTCATACCCATGCCTCTTTCGCGAGAAGTTAAGACCGGCTCCCTGTTCATGGCCATGGGCGCTCCCTATGGGCTGACCGATTCCTACTGGACGGGCACCATCGCCCACGCGCGAAGAGTGGCCGCGGACAAGTCCCGCCCCTACTTGACTCACGTGCAATTGAGTTCGCCCGTCTACCCCGGTTCCTCGGGCGGCCCGGTGCTGGATCTCCAGGGAGAGCTGATTGGTATGCTGCGCTTTACCCTTACGCCCTATGGTCGCGGAACCCAGGGCCCGGGTTTCGCCCTGCCCTATAAGCTGCTGCGGGAGTTTTCGCGCAATCAGAAGCCCATCAAGGAAGAACGCCTCAAGGCATTGCGAGGTATAGTCCTCATTCCCATCACGACGCCCTTTCTACTGAAGAAAGTTCGCCTGCCGGATCTGCGCGGCGCCCTGATCAGCACCGTGCGCGAAAACACGCCGGCCGCCCGGGCCGGTCTAAAACGATACGACTTTATCCGGACGGTGGACGGCAAACGCGTCAATTCGGCCCCGGACTTTACGAAGGCCATGCGCGCGAAGATCGCTCAAGAGCAGATCAAGATAAAGATTCATCGCGACGGTAAGGAAATCGAACTGACCGTGTCCGGATTCTTGAAATTGGATTGATCGGGGCGACTGATTCCGGCGTTCGCGCGAAGCTCATCGCGTCAGCAAATCGCGCAGGCCGGCCTCTCCGGGGATCTCGAAGTCCAGGTCCCCGCTTTCGCCGCGATAATCGAATTCTCCCAGGCAGGGGACGCCGGAAGTCTCAAGCACCGTACGGCGATTGTCCTCATTGGGCGGTCCGCAAAAAATGATCCCCGCAAGTTCGATTTCCCGCCTGCGCATCTCCGAAATCGTCAATAAGCTGTGATTGATGGTCCCCAGCCCGCTACGAGCGGCCAGCACCACGGGCATGGGCGCCGCCTGGAGAAAGTCGGCCCAGGTCTCCTTGCGATTCAGGGGCACCAGCAACCCGCCCGCTCCCTCTACAATCAAGGGGCCCGCTTGTTCCAGCTCTTTTAGAATCGGTAGGAGATCCGACACCCCGGGCGCCGGGCGGTCTTCCAGTTCCGCCGCGCGATGGGGGCTCAAGGGTTCCCTATAGGAAATCCCGGTCGGCGCCAGGCGCTCATCGGGCAGGCCCGTGAGAGTTCCGACAATCGCGCGATCGTCGTCGGGCGGAAAACCGGTTTGGACCGGCTTCCAGTAGCGTAACCCGGGAACATCCGCGAATCGCCGCAGCAAGGCAGCCGAGACATGGGTCTTACCGATCCCGGTATCGGTGCCGCAGATGAATAAGGACATGGTTGAAAGAAGGTCGAAGGGGCTAAAGGTCTAATGGTCGAAGGGTCATAGGGTCTAATGGTCGGAGGGTCGAAAGGTCAAAGGGTCTAAATGGCAAAACCCTTCGACCCTTGCACCCTTCAACCGTTAGACCATCACGCTACCTTATCCGCTGCTTCGTCCTTCTTCAAACCTTCCAGCGAAACTTCCATCTTACCGCGTACGAGATCCGACAGCTGTTGTAGATCCAGGTTCTCGTATTCCTCGGGCATGATGGGATCCAGAACCTCGGTGTAAACGGTGCCGCTGTGCTGGCGCTGGATGGTATGCTTGCGATCATCCGGGGCAATGCGATTCACGCCCCACATGGTCACCGGTTGAATGACCACGCCCGATTTTTTGGCCAGGAGAAAAGCGCCCTTCTTGAAAGGAATCATGGTGCCGTCGGGACGACTGACCGTTCCCTCGGGAAATAAAACAACGGACTTACCACCGCGAATCTGCTCCGCCGCGGCGAACATGGTTTGCATGGACTTGCGCTTATCGTCGCGGTCCACGGAGATGTAACCGGCCTTTTTCATGACGAAGCCGATGATGGGCACGCGAAACAGCGGCGCCTTGGCAATCCAGCGAAACTGAATATCCACGAAGCGATACAGCACGGGAATATCGAAAACGCTCTTGTGCATTTGCCGCATTTCTGTTTTTTGTCGTG
>CAZGYS010000078.1:0-15481 GCA_964530305.1 uncultured Leptospiraceae bacterium | reverse complement strand
CGAGGCGATCGACTCCGTTACCTCCATGCCGCCCACACCCAGCATCACGCGATCGTGATAGGCCGGCTGCAGATGAACGGGAGCGGGATAGTGAACGAGCGTGCCGACACCGCGCTCTTTCAGAAATTCACGGAAGCGATCGCGCTCATAGGGCGCCTTGATCACGAACAAGTGATACGCCGATTCTCGCACCCGATCGGCTTCGCCTATGATTTGGACCTTGCCTCCGAGTTCTCGGTAATAGTACTCCGCGATGTCTCGACGATGTTCGGTATCCGTCGCCAGCTCCTTCAACAGCTCTCGTAAAAGAGCGGCCTGTAATTCATCCAGGCGACTGTTGCGGCCGATGCGCTCATGATTATAAGTTCCGTTCTGTCCGTAGTTTCGCAAAGCGCGAATTCCGTCGGCCAGGCCTTCGTCCTTACCCGTCACCGCGCCCGCGTCGCCCACGGCGCCCAGGTTCTTGGTGGGATAAAAAGACCAGCTGGCCAGATGCCCCGAAGCGCCCGCGAAGACCCCGTCCCGCGTAGCCAGATGGGACTGGGCGCAATCTTCCAGGACCTTCAGATTTTTCTCATCGGCCAGGGACATGAGGGACTTCATGTCGCACATGCGTCCGTAGAGATGCACGGGAACCAGTGCCGCGGTCTCGGAAGAAATCGCTCCGCGCACGGCTTCAACGTCAATCAAGCCCGTGTCACGGGACACGTCCGCCAATCGCACGCGACCCCCGGCGGCGATGATGCCCATGAGCGTCGGCATGGCCGTAAGGGGCGTCGTGACGACTTCCCGTCCCTGTTCGACGCCCATGGCGCGCAGTCCCAGCTCGATGGCGTCGGTACCATTGGCTACCCCTACGCACCAGGGCGCTCGCACCGCTCCGGCGAATTCCTTCTCGAACTTGGCCACTTCGGGTCCGAGCACGTACCAACCGCTGTCCAGTACGCGACGCCAGGCGGCGTCCAGACCTTCGCGGCGACGCGAAAAGACGCGCCCCATATTCAAGAACGGGATCATGTTTTCCTGAGACATATTTTTTCCAGAGACTATAGTCAGTACAAAAGCGCGTTGCGGATGCGAAACTTTACTCCGTCGTCGGGCGGAGTCAGATTGTCGCGACGAAAACGCTCCATGGCGGCTCGCTTGCTGCGCGCATAGTCGTCGTCGCCCAGGACGCGACCAATCGCCCGGAGCGCTTCATCGGAATTTCCGGTTTCAATGCCCGCCTCTCCCGGTGAAGGAAAGTATTTGGGCAGACTCGTCGGATTGAAAACCAGCGGCACCACGTCGGCCTGTATGCACTCGATGATGGTGGAAGAGTACATGGTTACGCCGCAAGCGGCGCGACGCATGAGCTCCGCGATTTCAAAATCGGGCGCCGACATGAATTTTACGTTCGAATGCGCATCCAGGACGGCCTTCAAGTCGGCCGGCAAACCCCTGGTGGGATGGTCTCGCACCAGAATGTCCGCGTCCCCATGCTCACGCGCCGTCGCCTCAATGAGCCCTACGAATTGCTCCAGATGCTCGGGGGCGATGAGCGGGCTCAGGGGCTGCAAAAAGAAAGCCACGCATTTCGCTTTTCCTTCGCCGGAGGCGGCGGCCATGGAATTGCCCACGGCGAAATAGTCCTGCTCCGGATTGAAAGCGCGAAACCAATCATCAAAGCCCGGGCCCCAGGTCAGCATGCGCGAATAGGAATTTCCGCGAAAGCCATTGTGAAATACCGGGGACCAACCATTCTGCAAACAGACGGTCCGAATTCCAAGTTGTTCGGCCGCTCGCGCGATGACTTCGTCGCCGGGAGCATTCCCCTCGGCTAGAAGCAGGGTCATGCTATCGGCCCGCATGCCTCCCAGGGCTTCCAGTAGATGATCAAATAATTTCGTCAACGAGCGAAAGGATTCCAGACTCGAACCGGACTGCTTTTCCAGTAAGCCGTGCCGCACGGCGTATTCATAGGAAGCAACCCGCCCCTCCAGTCCGGAGAAATCCACAAAGGGCAGCTCTTTTCCTTGCAGCACTTCGCGTACGTCCGCGTTGCCGCAAATCAAGTATTCGCCGCGGCAGTCCGCCGGCAAATCATCAAGCACCGGCCGGAGAAATTCCACGAAACGTTCGTTGGCGGCATAGGCCAGCACGCGACGTTTACGGCCCAGATTCAGCATGGCACGAAGACCCAACCACTTGCGTCGCAGCATGCGCAGTCGCCTGCGCATGGGCTCGGGGTTGATGTCGGGGACCGTCTCTTCCGGGGAGCGATCCGCCGCGGCCAGCATGTCCTCCAGAATTTCCCGATGCAGGGGCTCCGTCGGCAATTCATATTGGGCGCCGGAGCGGGCGGCCATGAACGCGTCCCGAACCGGTTCGCGATTTACCAGATCAAAATAAAGGTGCTTCTCGACGGCGCGCCGGAGGTCCGCTCCGCGATAGATGTAAGCTCGGGCATCGGCCTGAACGCGCGCCGCGGTGAAGCGCTCCACGGCTTGAATCAGCCCGTCCAGATACGCGAAACGAAAATCGCCGTTCAGAAATATTTCTCCAGGCGCTCAAGAGCTATCCAGAAGCCTTCGCCGTTATTCTTGTGGCCCTGCCAGATCTCCGGTATGAACGAAGCTTCCGGAGTGGTCCTTTCCAGGATACGCGCCAGTCCGGCGAAGTCCACTTCGCCTTCGTCGATTTGAATTCCTTCGCCGTCGAGGCCGGCGGCATCCACGATGTGCAAATGTTTCGTAAGGGGACCGGTGCGTTCCACGAATTCGCTGAAGGACGCGCGGGAATGATTGCAGGCCAGTTTAGAATGCGAAATGTCCAGGCACAGACCGTAGCCGTACTCCTCGCAGAATTGGGCCGTGTCCTCGGCGTCCACGAAGAGATTCAAATACAATTGCCCGCCGAAATACCAGGGAAAGGGCGGCAGGGTTTGCGGCAGAATGCGCACGCCGTCTTGATTCAGTTTCGAAAGACTGTCGCCGATGAGGGCGTACATGCGTTTCCGCTCTTCCGCGGACACGAAAGCGTCCCGGGTATATCCGCCCAGACTGGCGACGATGAGCGGCTCGGTGCACTTCTTGAACAGCGGCGCCATCTCCAGCGTCAGGTCGATGCATCTTTGCAGTTCACGAATGGAACGCGCGCGATGCTCCTCGTCCGGATCACACAGGTTGAGCAGGTGGTCTCCCGCGAAAAGGTCCGGGCTGTGAACCACCAGGTCCAGATCCATGGGCTCGGTTATAAAATCGCGGAAGTCCGCGTCCATGTCCTTGTAGCTCAAATGGAATTCCAGAAAGTCCGGATTGGTTTTCTCCATCAGCTTGCGATAATCATGATAGCGAACGGGCACGCCCCACTTGCGCTTGAACTTATAGTCCCGCGCGACGATGACGCGATCCTCGAGATCGCTGGCGAAAAAGAAATCGCCGGATTTAAATTCACGGCGAGCCTTGCGACCCAGCAAATCATTCAGGCGATCCGGTTGCAATCCGCGACCGGGGCCCTTGATCTCAATCATGTCGCGCTCGATGGTTTCGCCCGGCTCCAGGTCTCGATTGATGACGAGACTCTTGGCAAGCGTAACGCGATTCATCATTTCGCCCTGACTGATCACGCGTTCGCCCGCTTCTCCCAGGGCTTCCTCGACCTGGCGAATGGCCTCAATCATGGCGCGCATCTCATCGGGCAGCAGACTCACGCGATGATCGTTGCCCTCCATGCTTTTATCCAGGGTGAAGTGTTTTTCAATGACCTTCGCGCCCATGGCCGCGGCGGCGACAGCCACGCTCCAGCCACGTTCATGACCCGAATAACCCACGGGACAACGGCCGATTTTCTTCAAGCGCTCCATGTACTTCAAGTTAATGCCGTTGAAGGGCGCGGGATAGGTTGAGTTACAATGCAGAAGCGCGTATTCGGCTCCGCGATTATTAAGCAAGTCCAGCACGTTCTTAATTTCCATTTCCGTGGACATGCCCGTGGAAATGATCAACGGCTTGCCCACGTCGATGACCGCGCCGATGAGTTCGTGATTGGTCAAATCGGCCGAGGCGATTTTATAGCCCGGCATGCCGTATCCGGACAAGCGCTCCAGCGTCTTAAGATCCCAGGGCGTGCACAGGGGCACCATGCCCTTTTCGCGGCATAGATCGAAGAGCGCGAACATCTGGTCCGGCTTGAGTTCAAAGCGACTCAACAGATCGAGCGTGTACTGAGTGCCGAGATCCTCGTTCTCAATACCGCCCTTGCGATAGAGCGAATCCATGTCGCGCATCTGGAACTTCGCGCAGTCCGCTCCGGACTCGGCGGCGCGCTCCACCAATTCGCGCGCCAGGTCGAAATCGCCGTTGTGGTTGATTCCGATTTCGGCGATGACGAACACACGGGAATCGTCGTCGACGCGCACATCGCCGATGACCAGACCGTCGGCCGACGTGCGAGGACGCGCCACCGCTACGACGCGACGATTGGCGTCCAGCAAGGGCAGATAGCGAATCTTCGAGGAAAACAAATCCTGAATATCGGCCGCCACGCCGTCCATGTAAGCCGACTGAAAATCCTTATTGGCGATTCCATTCACCGGAGATTCCAGGCTCACGCCTTCGCTGCGAATCATCCAGCGTCGCAAATCGCCGTCGGTCAGCACGCCCTCCAGGACGCCCGACTGATTCACCACGAAGGCGATTCCGGCGCGATTCGCGTCGATCTTACGCAACACATCGCGCACGCTCTCCTGTTCGAAAGCGATATACTGTTCTATGTTTCTTTCTATAATCATAAGGCAATCTTCGCGCGTTATCCGGGAAAGACGCGTTTAACCAGAAGCTCGGCCATTTGCAGATCCAGTTCCGTATCGATATCCACGGAGCGAATCTCCGGCGTTTCCACCATGGCGATTTCGTCGCCCCAGAACGAAGCGTGATTGAGAATTACGTCCGCGCGAATTCCGTCCACCAGGCCGTTCAGGCGATAGACCGGCGGCAGCGTCTGTCGTTGATAGTATTTATCGATTTCCAGGTCCTCGACGAAAGTTTTCGCCAGATCGCCTTCGTGGCGATACATCCAGTAAGGATGGAAGACACCCTCGACGCGCGTCATGGTGCGGACCGAGTCGCTCCCGGTTTTCCGCCAGGTCTCGACGACCTCGCGAATATCGTCGACGGTCTTAAGCGGCGTCGTGCAACGCAGATTTAATACGAAGTCCGGCTTGTAGCCTTCGCGCTCGGCCAGGAACTCCAGCACATGGCGAAACACCGGCCGGTCGGGCGTATCATCCGCGGCCAGATCATCGGGACGCATGAAGGGAACTTCCGCGCCCAATTCCTTTCCCGCCGCGGCGATTTCCTCATCGTCCGTGGACAGAATAACGCGATCCACCAGAGCCGATTCCAGCCCCAGGCGAATGGGATAGGCCAGCAAGGGCAACCCGTTCAACAAGGCCAGGTTTTTACGGGGGATCGTCTTGCTGCCGCCCCGCGCCGGGACGACCGCCAGTATGGAAGGTTTTTCGTTCAATTAGATTATTTCAAACGGTTTCGTGAGATGAAACGCCGCGACGAACGACGCCGCGCCCGTTCAGGCCGTGAAGTAGTAGTTCACCAGGGCCGTTCGCGTGCCTTCGAGCAAGGAAGCACCTTCGTGCACGCCCCGGGTATCCGCGAGAATCACCGTGCCGGCTTTAGCCGGGAAGCGCTTGATCTCCAGGCCGGTCTTTGCCACTTCCTCGTCCGCGAATCCGGTCACGTCTCCGTAGTCTCGGGTCTTATCAAACTGAGAGCGATAGCCGTTAAACATCTTACGCAGCTTCCAGTTCGTATTCAGATGACTTTTGGCTACATAGGAGAAGGGGCCGTTGTTTTCATCGACGTCCGTCAGATACACGAAGGCCTTGACCTGCTCCACCCACGAATCGATGTGAAAACCGCGACAGGGCGGATCCGAAACTTCATTGTACTGGGCTATGGTCGTCAGTAGTGATAGTTTCTTTCCCAGGTATTCCTCTCCCAGGGATTGTAGTAATTCGTGACGCGCGAAATCGCCGGCGGCGGGCAGTTCGCGATCGATGTGATATAAGCGCACGATGCCGGTATTGACCAGACTTTTGTCGTAACCGAATTCGCCGCCGTGCAGCATGGCCGCTTCCAGCTCACCGCGCGAATATTTTTCCTTGAGGTCGCGAATGCCGCGGTCCAAATCCGCGGTCCATTGCCCTGAAAAAAGACGATAGGGCAGAACGGCCACGCCTTCGCGCAGCAGCTCGTCGATGATCGCGCGTCGGTCCACGAGCTTGCCGTCCAGGTCATGGTAGTCCGAAGCCGGAGAAGGTCCTGCTCCGCGGAAACGCCGGTCCTGCTCCTTGACCATGCGACGATAAGCCCAAAAATGACTCCTGGGCCACTCATCGTTCAACTTACGTGAAAAGTCTTCACGAGTGGAGCGCAGTTTTGAAGCGATGCGATTGATCATGGAAATGCCCTCATTACGTCGCCGTTAATTTAACGGAGCACAGGGTCACGGGCGCTCAAAAAATTCCGCCGTGAAATCAAGCCATGGCGTCGATATCGATTGTTGCTCAATAGTGCAAACGCGGATAGACGCCGGGCGCATCGGGAACGGGTGTTCGATCCGAACGACCAAGGAGACGGCGTAGTCGACCCTTCCAGCGCGCCAAACGCGAAGCCGGCGGCGCCGGCGGGCGCCGCGCGGACAGTTCGGCCTCGTTGTTTAACAGAAGTAAATCGCGTACGCGATTCTTTTCGTCGTCGGAAATTCGGGTCGCCTGTTCGAGAACACTGAGCGCGAAATCGCGGAAGCCGTAGAGTTCACACAGACAAACGAACTTCAATAGTTGCGCCCGTTCCGCGTCCTTGAAGAATTCGGGACGCTTGATAAAAAGAAAGTCGATGCCCACCAGGCCTGCCTTACTTTCGATTTCCTTTTTATCGCGGTTCTCAGCTTGCCAGGCGGCGGCTACATTGAGGTCGGCGGGCTGGTAGCCCAGCTCGAACATCAAACGCAGTACGTCATGGGTCAAGGGCGCTCCCTTGTAAATTTCACTGCACCAGGTTTCCGTTAGAACCATGGGAATGTTGTCGGTTAGAATGCGTCGGGCACCCTTGATGATTTCGTATTCCGATCCCTGCGTATCGATTTTGATGAAGTCGGGCGTATCTTCCTCGCGCAGGACATTGTCCATGGCATCGCAATTGACCGGAATCTCTCGGACGGGAACGCGCTTAACGTGATGACGTTCGCGATAACGCTGGTTGTATGCCTGGTTGGGCGGATACATGGAGGAGACTTCCGGGATTTCGCACAGATAGAAAGTGCCCTCGGTCTTTTCTCCCCAGAGGCCGGTACCGTAATAAGAACGCTCGGGATGCTGTTCGCCCAGGCGACGGGCTTCGTCCGGATCCGGTTCGAAACCGATGACGCGCAAACACTCCTTGTCGAGCAAGGACCAGGGTTCCTCGATGTCTCCCCGGGCGCCGACGTCGACGTAATTAAATACGAGCTTTTCGTTCCGCGGAAAATCGCTGAAAATTAATTTGTAGGATGTCAAACTCAATGCATTGATCCTTCAGGAACCGAATCGCGCTTTAAGCCTTTCCATAAGCGAAGGCGGTGTCGCGACGATGGGCGTAAACTTGTCAGCCGCCAGGGCGATTTCCGGATCCGCCTGCTCCATGTAAGGGCGCAGTTCGTCGGGTTGAACGTCCGCCAGGTAGCGAGCCAACTCAATTAGCGGAATGTTGATGGAATTGGGATTATCGCCGCGGCCGTGGTGTCGGCCCAGGCGAATATCCAGTTGCTCCAAAGCCATATCGCGGGGCTCGAAGGTTTTTCCCTTCGCGTCGAAGACCTTTTTCAATTCCACCTTGAACTGCTCACGGGCGAATGAACTCGTAAACAATTTACGATAGGGCTCCATGGCGGCCGGCTCGGGCGGATTCTCCAGCGCGCGAACGATGGTGTCCGGAAACGCCTCGTAGTCCTTGACTCGATAATAACCGGGTTCGCCGGCCAGGTCCCCGGGCAAGAGCGAAACCACGGACTCCATGCCTATAACCGGTAAACCGGTGGCCCAGGCATATGCCGCGACGCGACAGCGTCGTTCTTGATCCGCGAAGTGCACGAAGGTGCGCGAACTTCGATAAAAATGCGCCAGCGTCGGCAAGTCGAATGGAAAGGGATAGCGATACTCAATGGTCATCAACGTGAAGAGATTCTGCTCATGGTCGGAAAACATTTCGTCGTAAACCTTGCGAATCTCATAGAAGACCGTTTTCTCTTCACCCTTCTGGTAAGGGGGCACGGGCGAAATTAAGAGCACGCGATACATATGCCCGCGGTCATACAACTCTCGAACGGCTTGAAAGAACTCGGGAATGCGCTTGAACGAAACCGCCCGCGCCACGTACAGAATATCCCAGAATTTTTCGCCCCGGGCCGGATAAAAGGACTCCGGCACGAAGTTGCAGGCGTCCATGGGCAGTCGTTCGAAGGGCTTTCCATCGACCTCGATTAAATCGCCTTCGCCCGCCATGCTGAAGTCGAACAGCGGATCATAATTAAAGCTCCAGTCATGCCAATTGTGATGCAGACCGATCACCCAGCGCTTCTTCAAGGCCTCCACGGCCCGGGCCGTTTCCGGATCTTGATGAATGATGTGATCCCGCTCCTGGGTCGTGAAGACGACTACCCCCGGAGCATCGGGAGCCGGTATTTTTATTATGGAAGCCATTGCCGGTAATTTTCGCGCTTAGAATTTCAGAAGATGAATCTGGTCTTTCGCGTGTTCGTCCTGATAAATGTCCGCCGCGCGACATCCCATCCTGGCCAGAATCATGCTGTAGTAGTCCCTGGACATTTTGCGTCGCAGGTAAGGAACCGTTTCGCCGTCCTCGGTAACGGGCATGCGGCGAAGCTCCACTTCGTCGTGTTCGAATTCGGGCGGTTCGAAAAAACGAATGGCGATTTTGTCGGCCAGTTCCCTGGCTCGCATGAGCGAGGCCTCGGGGGCGCCCAGCATCTCAATCACGTGGGAATAAACGGCTACGTCCCAGCGCCCCTCGGTCTGCTTGAGATCGTTCACGTTGTCCCGAATGAATTTCGCGTCGGGGTTCGCTTTCGCGGCGGCTTCCAGCAGGGGCTCGGAAAAATCCACGCCCGTGTAGTCGCACTCGAGACCGTATTCACGGAAGAATTCATTGAGTTGCGCATTGCCGCAACCCAGGTCCAGCAGGGAAAAGCGCCGACCGTCGAACTCTTCGCGCAGTACGTCCGCCAGAATTCGCTTTGAATTCACGGACGGGCTACCGAAATCCTTCAGGTAGCGTTTGGCCGCGTCGCCGGAGAAACTACTCCAGGAGTCATTGAGGATGTCCATATTAAGATTCGGATGAGCGCCCCAGCACGCGCTTCAGAAATCGCAAGAGAAAGGGAGGAATAAAGCGCCCGACATGCTGCTTTATGCGCGTAACTTTCTCGCGACGCGCTTGCGCTTCCAGTTCCTCACGCTCCCGCCGCAGATGCGGTGCTTCGCGTTGCTGGAAATTATCGAAGAGCCGGGGCGCTTCGACTTTCAGGACGTTGTCGGCGGAGCGCTTCAAGTTTTAATCCATTTCCGTGAAATCCCAGGTGGATTCCAGATCCATGACGGCGACGGGCGGTTGCACTCCGTCGATAATGAAGTTCTTCAAACCGCGATGCTCGATTTGCACCGGATCCTGAATGCGAAGATGATAGCGTTCATAGGTTTCCGCGTCTTCCACGCCCAGATTCAAGCGATAAATGCCCGGCAAGATATTCGGCTTCTTGAATACGCACGAAAGGCGATACTTGCGTCCCTTCTCGAACGCCGGCACCTCGACCGCCCCATTGTCCTCGTAGAGATTCGACTCGGACAAGATGTGCACGTCCCGGGGATCCCACAGACCGAAACTGATCATGGGTTTGGGAATGTCGCGGTGGGCGCGAATATCGTAGTAGATGCGGATGTCTTCGCCATAGGCGATTTTCTGCGTCTCATTGCCCTGTTCGTCCAGGACTCCGGAGTCGATGTATTCCACGATCTCGGTGGAGACCAGTTCGCCGGGAGACTCATTGTCGCGCTCTTTCTCCGCGCCGATGAGACCCACGTCCCGAGCGATGGACTGGTAGCGTGCGATGCCTTCCTCCACGCCGCCGTCATGCACAATCTTGCCCTTGTCCATGACGATGACGCGATTGCAGATGGCGCGCACATTGGTCATCTGGTGACTGACGAAAATCATCGCCTTGGCGCGGCGACGCAGCTCGGACATTTTGCGCAGACACTTATTGCGAAAGCTCACGTCGCCCACGGCCAGGACTTCGTCGATCAGCAGAATTTCCGGTTCGCAGTGAATCGCCACGGCGAAACCCAATCGTACGGTCATGCCCGACGAATAAGTGGAAACGGGCGCGTCCAAGAAATCGCCGATGTCCGCGAAGTCGGCGATGGACTGGAATTTCTTGTCCACCTCCGCGCGACTCATGCCCAGGATGATGCCGTTCAGGTAGACGTTTTCGCGGCCGGTCATGTGCGGATGGAAACCCGCGCCCAGGGCAATCAAACTACCGATGCGCCCGCGAATGCCGATTTCGCCCTGGTCCGGCGGAAAGATACCGGCCATGAGACTCAACAGAGTCGTCTTGCCGCAACCGTTCATGCCGATGATGCCCAGGATGTCTCCCCGACGCAATTCCAGGTTGATGTCGTTGAGAGCCCAGAACTCGTCGCGACGTAGATGATCGGTTTTCGGACGAACGCCGAGCACGTTCAACGCCAGTTCCTTGGAACCGTACCACATACTGCGCTTCAGGTTCTTACAGAATTTTTTGGCGACGTTTTCGATCACCATCACTCGATCGTCTTCGAGACGCTTCACGACGGATTCGGTTTTTTGTAAGGTTTTAGACATTGTGTTAAGACTCAAGAAGGCGATTCGCCGTATCAGATCATTCGTTCGATGATTTTATTTTCCGAAACGAAGAACAATCGCCAGGAAAAGAGAAACAGTACCAGCGCGATACCCGACGAAATCATATATCCCTGCGGGTCGTAGAGCCGTCCGTAGATGATGATGTCCCGCGCGGAACAAACCAGATAAGTCAGTGGGTTCCATTTGATACTGGCCTGCAGGAAGGCATTGTCGACGCCGGCCGAGTAAATGATCGGCGTCAGATAGAGCAGCATGCCCATGCCCAGGTTCAGGATGTTGTTGATGTCGAAGGCGACGACGGTCACCATGGAGGCCACCAGACCAATCGCCGCGGCAAGCAGGAACATGGGGATCACCACCGCCGGCAACAGGATCGTGGTCCAGGCGGGCACGACGCCGAAGGCCAGCAGCACGACCAGGTTCACCGCCAGTGAAATCGTAAAGTTGGCGATTTGCGCCGCCAGGTTCTTAAACAGCAACGTTTCGTGGGGATAGTTCACCTGAAACTGAAGACCGGCGCCCGCGGTAAGGGTTTCCGCCGCCGAGCGATACACGCCCATAAACAAACCCCACATGGAACTTCCGATCAAAATGTAGGCGGGATAGGGAATGCCGACTTCGCCCGGTTTCAGGACCCCGGTGAACTGCATGAACACCCAGGAGATGATCCCGATAATGGGTCCGATAAAAATCCAACTGATGCCGATGAAGGACTTCTTGTAAGCCGCGAAAAAATCGCGCTTAAACATAACCCAGATCAAATCCTTGGACTTGATGATGTTGCGCGTCATCGTGACCAGGACCATGAGGAAACCATAGTCGTGTCTTTGATTCGGGCGATAGACTGTTATTTCTTCGTTTTTACTCATAAAGACTCGGGGGGCGAAAGGACGCGGGTACGCGGCTTCGCGATTTACTTGCGATGGATGATGCCGCCGTCCAGCAGCGACTGAAGATAGCGAGTGTACTCGTTGTTGGGCATGCTCTCGATTTGTTTCGCCAGCTCTTCGCCTGAGATGAAACCCATGTGATAGGCGATTTCCTCGGGGCAGGCGATTTTCAAGCCCTGGCGTTTTTCAATGGTTTGAATAAAGAGCGAAGCTTCCAGCAGGGAATCGTAGGTTCCCGTATCCAGCCAGGCCATGCCGCGCCCCATGATTTCAACGTGCAGTTCGCCCGCTTCCAGATAAAGCTTGTTCAGGTCCGTGATTTCCAGTTCGCCCCGGGCCGAGGGTTTCACCTTTTTGGCGAATTCGGTAACGCGCTTGTCGTAGAAATAGAGGCCCGTCACCGCGTAGCGCGAAGGCGGGTCCTTGGGTTTTTCCATGAGCTGTTGCGCGCGGCCTTCCTCGTCGAAGACGACGACGCCGTAGCGCTCGGGGTCGTGGACGGGATAGGCGAAAACCGTGGCGCCCGTTTCCCTTTGCGTGGCGCGGCCCAGCTTGTGGGACAGCTCCGCGCCGTGGAAGAGATTGTCTCCCAGAACCAGCGCGCAGGCTTCGCCGCCGATGAACTCCTCTCCGATGATGAACGCCTGCACCAATCCGTCGGGCGAAGGCTGCACTTCATAGGAAATGGAAACACCCCAGCGCGACCCGTCGCCCAGCAACTGCTGAAAGCGAGGCGTGTCCTCGGGCGTGGAGATGAGCAGGATGTCGCGAATGCCGGCCAGCATCAAGGTCGACAGCGGATAGTACACCATGGGCTTGTCGTAAACCGGCAGGAGCTGCTTGGAAACGACGCGGGTGGTGGGATGCAGACGAGTGCCGGAGCCTCCGGCTAGAATAATGCCTTTCATATTAAGTTACGGTGTCGAGAAAATAGAATCGCCCGGCGAAAGCCGCGTGAGCTTCGCCGAGCGGATAGGAACGATGGGAAATGTATTCGCGCGCGGAGCGCGAGCACCTCAGTGCGTGCCGGCGGTTTCGATGGGTTTGTCGGCGTAGTTCTTTACGAAGTCCTCGTAAGCCAGTTCGAGGCCCTTGCGCAATTCGACTTCATGGCGCCAGCCCATGCCGTGCAGACGCGAAACGTCCAGAAGCTTGCGGGGCGTTCCATCGGGTTTCTTCACGTCGAAGACGAGCTCCCCGGCGTAACCCACGACCTGACGAATGGTCTCGGCCAGTTCGCGAATGGAGACCTCGATGCCCGAACCGATGTTCACGATATCGCCGTCTTCGTAATTCTTCATCAAGTAGATGCAGGCGCGCGCCAGGTCATCCGAATAAAGAAATTCGCGCAGCGGCTTGCCCGTACCCCAGATGACGACTTCGGGCGCTTCATTCATCTTGGCTTCGTGAAAGCGGCGAATCAGGCCGGGGATGACGTGGGAGTTTTCGGGATGATAGTTATCGCGCGGGCCATAGAGATTCGTCGGCATCACGGACAAGAATTTCGTGCCGTACTGGCGATTGTAACTTTGACAGGTTATGATGCCGGCGATCTTCGCCACGGCGTAGGGCTCATTCGTAGGCTCAAGCTTACCGCTGAGCAGCTGCCCTTCGTCCATCGGCTGATTGGCGAACTTCGGATAGATGCAGGACGATCCCAGGAAGAGCATCTTCTTAACGTTGTAGCGATGACTGCTGTCGATGATGTTGTTCTGAATCTGCAGATTGGAATAGATGAATTCCGCCGGGTAGGTGTTGTTCGCGTGGATGCCGCCCACGCGCGCCGCCGCCAGGAAAACATAGTCCGGCTTTTCGCTTTCGAAAAAGGCCCGCACCTGATCTTGATCGGCTAGATCCATTTCGGCGTGGGTCCGCCCCAGGATGTTCTTGTATCCGTCCGCCTCCAGCACTCTCTGGATGGCCGAGCCGACCAGCCCGCGGTGTCCGGCGATGTAAATTCTGGCTTCCTTATCCATTTGCTCGCTCTCCTCAACTATAGGTGGGTTTGCAACCCTTAGCTTCGGCCCGCGTCAGGGGCGCCCGTTGGAATGAATCAGTTCATCCAATCTAATGATTTCCCAGTTCGCCCCCATGGGCAAATCGTCGGCCGGTTCCGGGAGACATTGCATAATGACTCCGCCTTCCAGTGAATCCATTTTTTCACCCAGCGTTTCCGGGGAAATGATTTCGGCCTCGATGTCCTCTTCCCGCAGCGTCTCCCGCGCCAGCTCGGCCAGCTCATTGCGACCCAGCACCAGCACCGGTCTGTGCTCCAGGTTCTTTTCCCGCGCCAGATCCTGAACGCTCGCCTTGAGATCGTTCAGCTGGCGTATGGAAGTCAATAGGTAAGTATAAGAACGGCGCAGCTTTTCGGCGAACCCTCGGGGCGTAAGCATATACTTTAACGTACGGCCGTTCAGAGTGACGATTTTGATGTAGCCCTTGCCCACCAGGCGCTTCAAGAGCAGATTCGTCATGCCCAGGGAGAAGCCCGATTCGCCGGCGATGCTGCGCTGGGATCGCACCTGATCATCCAGCAATTCGATGAGCGCCGCTTCCTTGGGGCTCAGCGAATCGTCCGTCCGGGTATCTACTTTAGCTTCAGCCATTTTAATTTTATGAGGCGATTTGGCCCGACGCGGACCCGACGCAGTGGAGTCGTTTCTAGCGGGAGTAGTTCAGGGCGATCCAATCGCGATACTTATCGCCGCCGACATGCTCGACCCATTCCAGGTTGGAGAGATACCATTCAATGGTCTTCTTGATGCCCGACTCGAAATTTTCGGCCGGAGTCCAGCCCAGCTCGGACTGAATCTTACGCGCGTCGATGGCGTAGCGCTTGTCGTGCCCGGGGCGATCCGTCACGAAACGAATTTGGTCGCGGTAGCTGCCCGATTCGCGCGGGCGAATCTCGTCCAGCAAATCGCATATGCGATGCACGACGTCGATGTTGCGGCGTTCGCTTTCGCCGCCGATGTTGTAGGTTTCGCCCAGGCGGCCCTTCTCCAGCACCGCCGCGATGGCGGAACAATGATCGCGAACGTAGAGCCAATCGCGCACGTTCAGGCCGTCGCCGTAAACCGGCAGGTCCTTACCGCTGAGCGCGTTGAAGATCATCAAGGGAATGAGTTTTTCGGGGAATTGAAAAGGTCCGTAGTTATTGGAACAATTGGTCGTGAGAACCGGCAAGCCGTAGGTATGAAAGTAGGCCCGCACCAGGTGATCCGACGCGGCCTTGGAAGCCGAATAGGGACTGTTGGGTCGGTAGGGCGTCGTCTCGGAAAAGGCGGCTTCGTCCGGTTCCAGCGAACCGTATACCTCGTCCGTGGAAACGTGCAGGAAGCGAAAGCGCTCCTGGTCTTCGCTGCTTAGCTCACGAAAGTACGCCAGGGATTCGTGGAGCAAATTAAAGACGCCCACGATATTGGTCTGCACGAATTCGCCGGGAGCATGAATGGAACGATCCACATGGCTTTCCGCGGCGAAGTTCACCACGGCCCGCGGGCGATGCTCTTGAAGTACCGCGCGAAAGGCCTCGGCGTCCGCGATGTCCGCCTGAACGAAGACATGACGGGAATCGCCTTCCACCGAAGCCAGGCTTCGACGACTGCCGGCGTAGGTCAGCTTGTCGTA
>CAZGYS010000077.1:0-15535 GCA_964530305.1 uncultured Leptospiraceae bacterium | reverse complement strand
CAACAGGGAGCGGCGGCCAGGACGGGAGGGACGCTCCAGAGGCAGGTCGACGTACGTGAAAAGGCACCGCCCGGTGGGATAATATCGCGGGATGTCATTGTAACCCCGGGCAGCTTTGAATCTCGCGGCGGTGAAATCCAGGGAACGCTGGTCGTGATGAACATGTTCTTCACGAATGCTTCGAAGTCCCTTGGCAATATCCGGCAAGCAACTTCCTTTCCAAAGGCCGCTGAAGAAGCACGAAGTATCGCGAAACTCCGCAACGGCGCCGCGATTTTTTTCAATGACATCCAGAGTTCTCTTGCATCCGGCACGACCCTGTTGGGTAAGAATGCCCGGGCCATCGATAAAATTCGCGCGGCGTTGAGCTCCACTCGGAGCGAGATGCACGCCCCGACATCAGGTGGAAACGTGAACAAGAGCATCCGCGCCAATCAAGCAGCGCGGCGAGCCCTGAGAAACATCCCCGACGGGGATTTTCCGAGTCGCGCAAAGAATCTGGCATCCGCGGTCCTTCGCATCAATGAATTAATGCTGGGCATAAGCCTGGCCGCCGCAATGGGAAATACTCGTGCCCAGACGAAAAACGCGCGCCGCTTGCGAATCGGTAAACTGGCGGGCCTTTTCGCCGTATTGGATGATTTAACTCAGGACTTTCAAATCATAACGCGCGGTTTCGGCGACCAGACGGGAGAAGTAAAAGAACACCCCGACGGAAGAAGAACCAGGATTCCCGGCGATGTTCGACACACTGATCCTGAACACCATACCCATCACTTCCGCGACGAGAAGACCGGTTGCATCACCTTTGTAATCAAGGTTCTCAGAAGAGCCTTTGCGGCCAAAGGCCGACTTTCCACCTGGAAAACCATCGAATCCCGCGCTCGCAAGCAAAGCGGCGGCAATATTAAGGCCGTCCCTCTCATTCGGGAACTACAAAAGACCGCCAAATGGCGCGGTATATTTTTCGCGCGACATGTGCGCGAGTTGACGCCCGAAGAAAAGAGCATTCACTCCGCCTTGAGACGGGAGGAGCGGCGCATCGGCATTGAGATCGTGAATGTCGTTCGTAACGGGCGCACCCAGCGGGTAAGAAGACAGTCCTTGAGTAAACTCAAGGAGCAAGTATCCAGGATCAAGCGTGCCTCCACCCGAAGCAGACTACAGGGCCTCATATCAGAGGGAAAAACGAAAAAGGTGAAAACCACTATCGCGAAGGCTCTGGAAAGGGGCGATATAAAGTTCGCGGATGATCAGGCCGGGGGACCTGGCGTGTATTTCGGCCTCCGGGTAGGCAAAACCGGGCGCTTGATAAATTACGCCCACCCGGATCCCGCGATTCGCGCTCGACAAAGCGCCCTGGCCGATAAAGTCACCTCGGCCATTGATTTCGGATTTATCGCCGTCAAGGGCGGCAGCCATACCGCCGTAGTAGTGAACGGTCGGGTCTACGAGGTACACTGGGAGAGAATTTGTACTGATGTCGATCTCTTCGAGGGCGGCATCAGATTCAGTGAGTGGACGGAAACGACACCGGCCAGAGAGGGAGTGCCCTGGCGTCACGGCATAATCGCGACGCCGGACTGAAGGCGCGAAGTGGTTTTAATCAGCGCGTAAGCCTCACCCGCGAGGATGAAACTTACGATGCACTTCCTTCAGAGTGCGACTGGCCAGGTGGGTATAGACCTGAGTGGTTGAAATATCGATGTGGCCCAGCAACTCTTGAACGCTGCGCAGGTCGGCATTGTTCTCTATGAGGTGCGTGGCGAAACTATGACGAAAGGTATGGGGCGTGATGTCCTTCTTGATGCGCGTGCGAGCCAGGTACTTCTTGAGCAATCGCCATACGCTTTTACGATTCAGGAAATCGCCTTTCTTGCTGATGAAAAGATAGTCGCTGAAGCGATTCTTCAGGATTTCGTCGCGAGCGGTTTCCAGGTATTTCCGCAGAATGTTCAACGACTTTTCGCCGAAGGGCACCAGCCTTTCGCGCCCGCCCTTGCCGCGCACGGTCAGGAACATGTTGTCCAGATCCACGTCGTCCATGCGCATGTTGCAGGCCTCGGAAATTCGCAGCCCACTGGAGTACAGAAGCTCGAAAATCGCCTTGTCGCGTAGTTCGTACGGGTCGTCTTCGCGGATGACGCCGAACAGCTCATTGATCTCTTCCAGCGTCAGATAGTCCGGGAGGTTCTTCTTTACTTCCGGCGTCTGAATTTTCTCCACCGGATTCGTCTCTACCTGATTATCTTCCTTCAGGTAACGATAAAACTGGCGCAAAGCGGCCACGGAGCGCGCCAGGGACCGACTGGAGATCTTTTTCTTTTTCTGGTCTTTTAGAAAATTCGTAATGTCCTCGGACTTGACCTGTAAAAAATCTTTCTTATGCCGAGAGAGGTACTCATTGAACTTCTTCAAATCGTACGAATAAGAAAAGATCGAGTTTTCGCTAAGACCCCGCTCTACGAGCAAGTAGTCCTGGAATTCCTTAATTAAATTGTCCTGTTTAGCAGCCAAGGTACCGTCCTTTCTTCTCTTCCTTCGGGCGATTCATCTCAGCGGGAGCACTCCCGCCTGATAGATACATAATCGGACGAATATGTCTCCTCGTTTTACTAAATTTGCTCGGGGGTCTGAAAAAAACGATTGGCCGTATGCCTTTCCCGGGAATCCTCTGTACCGGTATGGAACTCAAGAAATACGTCCGCAAAGGTGTTTTCGACGAGTGCAGGAGCTATAAGCCCCTGGGGAAGCTGGAAGGCCGCATGCCGACCGATATCATTATGCTTCTGGAGGGTAAGTGCCGCAGGAAAATCCAGCTCACCAATAACCGACATTTATATGAAAATTACTATCCGACCTCCTTTATAGGGCTGGAGGATTATGTCCTCCGCCGAGGGCGATTGGGGGCCATCGGGATGTATCCGGGCTCACATTATGTCATATGGGACGGCGAGGACTTTATGAGCGCTCTGGGCATCCAGCCCGAACTGGCCCGCCGGGCCATCTTCGAATTGAGCCGTCGGATCCGAATTTACGACGCTCACAAGAAAAGCACCGAGGCCCTCTTGAAAGTAGAGCGGCATATCGACATCGGGGCTCCCCAGGCGGAACTCTCGGACACCCTGTATGAAATGTCGTTCGCGGATGATGATAATTTCCCGCCGCATCTGGTGGAGAAGCTCACCGTGAAGTTCCAGGACGGGGAGGCCCTGATGCGCCAGGGAGAGCTCACGAGCGATCTCTACATCATCCTCACGGGTAAGGTCCAAATCTACCAGACTTACAATCACGAACGGCGGCTGATTGATACCTGTGGGGAAGGTCAGATGATCGGGGAGATGGCCCAATTCGACAGCCTGCCCCGGTCGGCGGACGGCATAGCGCAGGGCACCGTGGAAGCGCTCGCGTTTTCCCCCGAGAATTTCCACCTGCTCTTTCAGTTACACCCGCGCTGGAGCCGGCAATTACTGGAGACCCTGGCCGAACGCGTGACCCAGCGCCTGCGTACCTTCGAGACCATTGATCTTGAGGAACTACGAGTACCGGAAGAAACCGACTCCGGCGGCGGCGACGACATGTTTTCGAAGTTCGACGCGTTCTAGCGGCTCGACTGACCGGATGAAACTCAACCTGAACGAACAGATTGATATTTTCATCCAGGAAAATTCAACGTACATCTTTATCTACGCAATTTACGCCGCCATAATCACCGGCATATCATTGCTACTGGAATCCCGTAGCCGACAACCCGAGCAGGGTTTGGGCGGAATCATAATTTTCCACGGGACCCTCTGGGTGTCTTCGATCTTACTGATGGCCATCAACATGTTCATCACCGGATGGCGCTCGAGACTTTTCGGCGGAGAGTTCACTACCTTCGTGATCATCGCCTTGCTTTCCCTGGGTCTACTATATTCCCTCCGACGCGTGTTCCTTCATTTAATCGAAGCCGTCCCGCACCCGTCAATCTACACGGGACTCTTGCCGGCCGTGTTCTTGCTCCTGCCCTTCCTGGCTTTTAACTTGTTCGTCTTCGCCTCGGCGGCGGGATTCAGGAACTAGCAACCACGTCCAAACCGCGCCGAGCACTTCTCAATCACGATCAATGATACCCGCTTCCAGCAATTGTTCATGCGTGAGGCCCGTAGATTTCAAAACGATTTCCAGCGAAACGCCATTGGCCAGAAAATTCGCCGCGTCTTCCAACTTACCTTCCAACTTACCTTCCAATCTGCCTTCAAGCCGGCCTTTAAGTATACCCTGTTGCTCCAGTTTTTCCGCCGTGGACATGATTATCCCCTCCTTCTCTTGAGAGATTCGTGTCTTGATCAGGTCTCGTAGTTCCCTCGGTTCAATTTCCTGTACTCGAAAGATATAGACCAGTAATTTCTCCAGAAATTGGAGTTGAGTATTATTGAAGAAGAGGTCCTGATATTTTTCCAGGTAATCACCCAGTTGGACCGGATCATCGAACGTCCAGATACCGCGCAGAATCTCCAGAAAGGCCCGGTGTTCCAGTGATAGCGCCAATTCATCGATATGCAGTTGATTCGCATCAATAAGCACATAACGAAAATCCAGCGCGAACTCCTCTATCGCGGTTTTGGTACGCGCATCCAGGCGAAAGGAGTCCATGAATCTCCGCGGCAAATTCCATTTTCGACTCCCATGGTATAAAAGTACGGGGACAATCGGCACGACCACATCGCGCCGCGCGTGAATCAGGTATAAATACTTAAACAACTGATTCAACACATCCGGGTCAGGTCGCGATTTATGTTCGAAGAGGATATAGAGGGCCGTTTCCTTACCGAACTTCGTTTGAACGGTGAACAGCAGGTCGCTTCGAAACTCCCGCAACTCGGGATCCACCAGCGAAGCATCTTCGACCGCAAGAGTGCTCGGCACCCATACATCCGCCAGAGACCCGGGCAGAAGCGCCTGAAAAAAATCCGCGGCGAAAACCCGGTCCGACAAAATATCGGTTACGAAACTGGAATGGACAGGAGGGCCGGACATTGGACCAACCCCGCCGGTCTTCGGTTCTAGTAAACAAATCGCGTCCGGCTCAACGCTTTTTCATGCGATTAATGCGCCTCAAAACGCCGGCGCTACCTTAACACGCATCCAGTCGCCGTGCCGTTGAACGTCGTGCAGTCAACCGTTGCGCCGTCGGACCATTTCCACCGACAAACCGGGGCGGCGAAAATCATTGGCCCAGGTATAATCCATATGCTTTAAGGCGAAAAAGTAATCCGAAACTCCGTACGTTTCAATGAATTCCAGATCGGGGCCCGACAAAAACAGGATTTCCGCCGGCACGGCGCCGAATGATAGATGCCAGCGCGCGGGATCAAAAACGTCCCGGGGAGCCGACCCCGAGGGTGGCGGCACCTGAGCGCGCTTTAGATGTTCCTTCAAGGTTTCCCGAGCCGGATCCAGCATGGGCACGGGCAAGAAGGCGCGATACCAGCCGCGCGGATCTCCCAGGCGAGACGAATCCGCGGGGACGGGGCGAAATTCCTTGAGGTACAATTCGCGTCGCGTAGCCAGGTTCAGGAAGAACCAGCGCACGAGCGGGTTGGGAAATGGAAAGCTAATCCAGAGCTCGCGCCCCAGTACGGGCCCCAGGCCGCAACTTACGTAAATGTAGCGGTCCGCCTGAAACTCGCGCTCCCCGACGGCGTAACCGCGTCGAGGCGCGAATTCCAGGATCCGCACGGGCCGCATGCTGGTTAGATCAACACCGCGTTCCCTCAAGCCCTCATAGGCATTCGGCGACGCCGCCGCGAACGAAGAGGAGTCCCAGACCGAAAGATGAAAACCCTCGCCCAGGCTGCGCTCCACGACGCCTTGAAAGAACTCCCACTGCTTTGCCTGAATCGAGGGAGCGGGCGCGGGCGATTCAGGTCGGGCGAGCACCTCCAGAACGTCGGGTCCCAGACCCGCTTCCGCGAACTCAAAGGGAGGACTCTGCAGTTCGGGACGCGCTCGCGCGTGCTCATCGCGCATAAGCAACATTACGAAACCGGGCGAAGGCTCTTCGGGAGGCGGCGCCGGTTCGCTTTCGCTCACGCGCTCCGGTTGCAAGGCACGATACTTAAGTTCGGGCATAACCCTATACATGCGCCACAACGCGTAAAACACCACCGAGATTAGTACCACGCCCGTAAGGAAGTCCGGAAAATTACCCTGGGGCAAGGCGAAGAAATTGAACACGCCGTGCTGCAGGACGGCCAGTCCATAGGCACCGACAACGACGCCGCCCAGACGACCGGGGCGCGCGTTCAGCAGGGCCAGACCAAATGTAAAGTTAATGGCCGTGTGAAGCACGGCGGAGGCCATCCCTCGGGCGAAGAGCATGCCGGGCAAACTCTGTACGGGAATACCTTCCATGTAGGCCGCGTTCTCCAGCAATGCGAAACCCAGGCCCACGGCGCCCAGTATGAAAGGCGTCGCGGAAGCGAAGAGCGGACGGTCCCGCTCTAATCCGGAAAGCGTCCCGTCCTTTTCGCCGTCGCGGGGTTTATCGCGCCAAACGCGGGTGAAGATCAGGCAGGCCATGAGCCCCAGGGAACACTTCCAGAACTCTTCCAGCATGCCCGCCAGAACGAAGGCAATGACGGCGACTTTCGTCAGATTGTCCTGCTTACCCAGCCCTTTGGAAAATTCCTCGGGCAGTAATTTCCCCGCCAGATCCACGGCGAAAACGGAAGCAAAACCCAGCAGGATACCAAGCAGAATTCCGGGACTGGGAAGAAAACGAGCGACGGTGTTCAGGCGATTGCGTTTGGCGATGTAGCGCTCCAGGGGAGCGAAGGAATGCACGAAAGCGCGGTAGCGATCCACGGCGCGGGCATTAAGCAGAAAGAAGAGCGGTAGAACTGAAATGATGCCCGCGATGTACGAAAAGGCCCGGGAAACGAGTGGAATTTCCGATGGATTCATGCTCCGTTCTGTCCAGGGAAATGTACTTCCCTATATCGGTGAACTGGTGAAAATGCAAATGTGATCGTATCCCATGCGTCGGACTAATCGCCTTACTTTTCACTTGACCCGTTCAAGGGTACCGAATTCCTTTCTAAACAATCCGCGATGAAGATTATTTACTGCACGGATATCCACGATGGGTTACGAGAACTGCGCGTTCTCTTGAGATCCACCGAAGCCGATTTGTATCTTCTTTCTGGAGATATTCTCTACAAGGCATTCTATGACGAGGATAAAATTTATCAGTTCGTCTGCCTCCAGGAAGAATTTTACGCGCTGGCCAAGCAACGCGGGGAGAAACGCTATCCCTTCGACCTGGCGCAGGACATTCTGCGTAAACCGGAAAACTATGAGAATTCCGAGGATCTGATGCTGAAGGCGGCCGAGTATCGCCTGCTATTCAACAAAGCATCCAAGACCATGAATGAAAAGTATGAGACCATCGAAGGTCTCATCTGCAAGTACGGGAACGCCGAATGTCGCATGCTTCCCGGCAACTACGATATCGATTTACGTTATACGGCGCTCGTGGATCGGGACATGCACCAGAAAAACATGGACTTCGGCGGTCTGAAGTTTTCGGGCTATGGCGGCGCGCCCATCGCCACTTCCGGCATTCCCGAGAAACTATCCGTGGTCTTTCACGAGACGAATGATAATGGAAAGCTCTTTTCCGAGCCCGAGAACTACTTTACGGAAACGGAACCGGATGTTATGGTTATCCACAATCCGGCCTATGGTTACTTCGACAGTATCCCGGGCCTGGGTCACGTGGGTTCCCTCGGGATTCGCAACTACCTGGACGCCCACAATCCGAAACTCGTGGTCTCCGGACACGTGCACGAGGACTACGGCATCGCCGCGCGCAAAAACGGCACGGTACTTTTGAATACGTCGAATTTCGGCGGCGTGGATTCCGTATACGGCTGGGAGCCGGGCGGTCCCTTCGCCGAAATCTATATCGAGAATGATCGCGTTGAGCAAGTAAATCTCTTCCGACTGGTCGAGGATAAGATTCATCCGCTGATGGAAGTTAAGTACGATGGGGAAGCCCTGGACGGCAAAATCATCGCCGAAGGCCGGGAACATTCCAACCTGGACCTTTCGCGCTTTATTCGTGATGCCTCGGGCGCGCTCATTTCCTGAAAATAAACCGAAGGCATCTTGATGCAACCGCCCTTCGAAAGCCACCCCATGATCCGTCAGTTCAATGAACTGAAGAAGTACTTTCGTCATTATGAAACGAAGGTAAGTCGGGATCGCATTCGTAAGTTTCGCTCCTACGCCCGCGAAATCGAGGCCGAAACGGGCACTCCCGTCGCCTTCGACTTTCTGGGTTCCGTGAACTTCGGCCAGGCCATGGACGGCTCGGACGTGGACATGGTGATCTACATCGCCGGCGCCGATCACGAGGACGAATGCACGTTGGAGGAATGCCCCATCGTGCAAGAGATTCGCTCCCACCTGTTGCGATTGGTAAGCGCCCATACCGACGACGAACCTTATACGATTGAAGTGCTGGACTGCATCAACCTGAATCTACTGGCCCGGGAACTGGAAACGGGAGATCACAACTCGCACATGCTGATGCGATTCGCCGTCTATCGTTCCCTCTGCCGCCTGGTGAATCCGCTGTTGATTCGCCCATACCAGAAAAAACTAAAGGCGAACCAGGAGCTCATCGAACGCATGAGTGTCGACATTCAGCTGGTGCTGGACAATCTGGTGCACAGTTCCCGCCACAACCTTTCCTTTAAGAAGTATCGCGAACGCATCCAGGATGCCGGCGTGCGCATTCCCGACCCCATCCTGCGCGCCATTCGCGGACACCTGGAGAATCGGGATAAGCCCGAGTAACCGCGAGAGACATAAGCCTACGTCGAAACTCGGTTTTTTCAACAAAATAAACAAAAAATAATTGATTAACTATAATCCGGCCGCCATGCTTCGGCGGGTCATGAGCATTTTGGTTGAAAAGAAGCGCCATGGAATTCTGATAGCCCTGCTTTGCGTGACCACCTTCGCGTCCGGCGCGTTCGCGCAGGGTAGAAAACGAGGCGCCGCGGACCGCGACTCTTCTCCTCGATCGTCGGCTTCATCGGGCACGGGCAGCCCCGTTAGAAAAGCCGCCCGTGCCGAATCACCCACTCCTGCTGCTCTCCTGACTCTTTCGACCATAAACGTCGGGGCCGGCAATTGCGTCATTCTGGCTTGTCCCGGCTCAAGTGAACGGCATATCTTCGACTGCGGTTCGGTCGGCAAACCCGTTGACCTGACGGAGGAGAAGATTGTCGGAGCGGTAAAGCAGGCTCTCGGAACCGGCACGCCTGGTTTTAACGCTCATGTCTGGTTGAGTCATGGTGATCGAGACCACATCAATCTGATGGGAAAAATCAGCTTGAAGAGTACCGACACCAGGATCAGGGCTTTCGGCGGCCCCGCCGCGGACTACCGGCGCGAACTGGAAGCGACTTTCCTGTACGAAAGAATCCGCTCTCTTCCCTCACAACCCGCGGTCGACAGCAACATACCAATTTGCGCCGACCGCGTCACGGCTACCGTGCTCGCACTCAATGACGGCGCCAATAAAAACGCCAACAGTCTATTCATGCGCATAACTTATGGTCGGTTTACGGCGAATATTCCCGGAGATTCCACGGGGGATACGCTCAAGGCGATTGTGGCGCGAAGGGGAGCGCTAAATCTTCCTACGACCATACATATCGCCGCGCACCATGGAGCCCGCACCCATGAATCTAATTCAGCGGCCTGGGCGAGCGCCTTCCGACCCAAAGTAGTCCTCTTCAGCGCCGGCACTCGATTCGGACACCCGACGACTGAAGCCGTGGATTCGTACGCGGAACCGGATTCAACGGATTATGACCGGTACGTGACCAGAGACCACACGGCTCACGCGGTAACAAACGCGCGATCCGACACGAACTTATTGAGTAATCCGAGCATGGGCATTTACAATACACGCAACAGCGGCAATATTACGATCACCACGGACGGAACGCATTTCAGCATATTCACATCCGCCGGAACGGGCGACGCGCGTTCCTACTACGGTCCCGTCGCATTTCGGTGGCGGATGCCTTCGCGCTTGAAACGCTTGTATCTCGTGGATTGCACGAAGCTCTTCACCTGCCGGCGCGCATTCAAGCGACTCGGCGGCACGCCGGCCCTTTATCGGCCGAACTACGTACGAAGCATGCGCCGTTCTCCCGAACGTTTCGCGAAAGCTCTCTCAAGGTTTTGATCCGCGTACCCATGTCGCCGCGAATCAGTGTTCGCTCAATCCCCATACGCGGCACGAGCAAACTCATCGCATAAGCGCACGATATCCCCGGCTCGGGCCAGTCCTTTTTTCCACTTCACGGGTATACCGGCGAACCCATGGAATATACCGGCCGGGCCTCCGCAAACCGCGGCGGTGGTATCCGTATCGCCTCCGAGATTGACGGCGGCCAGAACACATTCGCCGTAGGATTCCCCACGCAGCAAGCACCAGACGGCGGCCTCCAGCGTATGCATGACGTAGCCGTCCGATTTGATGGTCTTCGCCCCTTCCTTCATCAAGCTCTCCGGCTCGAACAGGCGCTCAAAGTGCGTGAACTCGGCGCGGTATTCACCGACGCGAGTCTCCTTCGTCACGCGCGCCGCGTGCTTGAAGGCCTCGAGCATGGGAAGTCCGCGTAACAAGGCGATGCCCGCCTCCACATAATACACGCAGGCCAGAATCCCCCGGGGATGGCCATGGGTAATCGACGAAACCTCGGCTATCAACGCGTGCCGTCGCGGAGAGTCGTCTTTCATTGTGTAAAAGACGAGCGGCAATATGCGCATCAACGCTCCATTTCCGTTTCCGAATTCGCCCTTCACCCCGGCTTCGACGGCCGGCTTTCCCTCGCGATGGTTTTTCAAGGCTCGCGACACGGTGCGACCGATGTCGAAAGCATGTCCATGGGCGGTCCACAGGCCCTGCTTCCACCACTCGTTAAACTTAAGAGCGATGTCCTCCGGGTCGTAATCGCCGCGAAGGCTGTCCATCAGACACAGGGCCATGGAGCTGTCATCCGACCAGGTACCGGCGGGCTGGTTATGACTTCCGAATTCGCGGTAGTCCTTCACGGGCGCCATTTCCAATCGCGAACGTTTCGCGCCCTCCACGGGCACACCCAGGGCGTCGCCGACGCATAGCCCGAAAACACCGCCCAGGACTTTTTCTCGATACTCATTCAACTCCATCATCCTTACCCCTTGATGGTCATAATCGGCCACAGCTCCGCCACGGGTTTCGCCACATCCGCGCTAATCAGCGTATCAATAACCGGCGTGATGTCCTTGTACGCGTAGGGAGCCTCCTGTTTGAGACTTTCGCGCCATTTCTTGATGATGTCCCGCCTGCCGGCGATGTCCGGACGACGAAGGTCCACCGGGGTAATCACGCGAAAATCACGCAAGAATTCATCCAGCAGCGCGTCGTCCGCCCGCATGGCCGCTCCCCTGGGCATGACTCGTCCGGCGCCGTGGCAGGCGCTGCATAAACCGACGTCGTTGCCCCGCCCGGCCAGCACGAAACTCGCCGAACCCATGGAGCCCGGCACGATGACCGGTTCGCCGTGATAGGCATAGGGCCCGCCGGCCGTTTCCGCGAAACCTCCGGCGGGGGTCGCTCCCTTACGATGCACGAAATCGCCTTCATGCTCCCACATTAAGTTGTGGGGCGCGTCGTAGACCGTACGCCAATCGCATTCTCCCAGAACGGACTCCAGGGCCGCCCGCGTCATCAACTGAAGAAAGAAGCGATTTCCGAAGGCGAAGTTCGCGGCATTACGCAATGAAGTTTCGTATTCGGCGAACTGAACCGCATGACGTTCCGTGCGCGGCAAGGGTAGAATCCCGTTCGCCGGGCGGCTTTCGCCCGCGGGCCAGATTTTGCCCATGAGATCCAGCGCATGCTTACCGGTCAGATGCCCCAGGCCCAGTGAACCGGAGTGAATCATGACGACTACCTGATCGAGTTTCAATCCCCAGTCACGCGCGATTCCGCCGTCATGGATACGTTTGACGTATTGAATTTCAACGAAGTGGTTGCCCCCGCCGATGTTTCCAATCAACGCATCGCGGGAAGACGCCGCTCCCGCGCGAATGTAATCGCCCAGGGCGAAAACATTGTCGGTCGGATAGGAACCGCCGCCGTGCATACGACGGAGATTTTCCCTTTCGCGCGCGGGCTCCATGCCGCGCATCAGGCCCGCCGGCTCGGCCTCAAGCAGACCGGGCAGACCGAATCGCAGCAGGGCTTCGCGACCCCGGGAATCCAAAGCGATATCGCGCCGGCCTTCGAAAAAGACTTGTCTCAGCGAACGTTCCAACTCCTTCGCGTGAGACGTGACTCGCTCTCGATTAAGGTCCAGGGCGGCGAGTCGCATCCCGCAATTCACGTCATTGCCCACGGCCTGAGGCACGGCGAAGCCGCGAGTTTCCATGACGGTCCCGATGGGGATGCCCGCGCCCTTGTGAAAATCCGGCGTCAGCACGACGCGCAGCAACTCGGCGTCGTCCGGCAGAAACCCCGGATGCCGGCGACGCAAGCGCTCCGCCGTTTCGCCCAGCCGGATCAGCTCCGCGAGCTCATCGACGGCCTTTTTTTCCAGGGGAATTTCGGGATTGGCGAGCACGCGTACGGGCACGCCGAGCTTATTGGGAAATTCGAGCTCGTATTCATTCAGCCGACGAAGTCGGCGATCCTGTGATACCATGTTGTTATCCTGTTTTGGTTTCAGCAGCCGGATAACACTGAATAGGACGAAAAAAAGTTCTGGTTCAGGGCGATTATTGCGGATCTTTCTTGAGGGCGGCGCTGGATCTGAACCTCGGGTTGGCGGCGTGCCCTTGACGTTTTGCCATTATCATGCGATAATCCCATCGCGCCGCGCCGCCGCCAAAACAACAAGGACCCACCCTGGCGGGCGCGGAAACTTCCAGATCTTCCCTCCCTGCCCTCCCGACTCCGGGTGGGATCCGTACAATGTTATTGGATGCGGGTGGCGGCCGGTTCGAAGATGAAGAATTTGAAGAACAGGCCGTAGAGGGGCGTGAGCAGGGCGGCGGACAAGGCGCGTCCCAGGGCGGCGGTGTCCACGGGCGAAGAGCCCGCGGGGAAACTCGACGCAATCTGAACCAGGGCAATCAGCAGGCCAATCAAACCCGCCCCCAGGGCCACGTTGCCCATGAGGCGAAAAAGCCCGGCGGCCCGTGTCCGCTCGCGGTCGTCCAGTTCACGAGCCGAGAAGACGGTCGTTAGAAGTTTCAGTTCGCCCGGTTTGGCCGCGGCCACGGCGGCCAGAAGAGCCGGCAAGAGCACGATGAGTAGCGAGCCCCCATCAAGGAGCTGGAGAGGTCCCAGACCGGTAATAACGGCCCCGAAGACCATCACGACCATCATCCCAACGATTCCGATTAGATACATAATCCCCTCCGTTTAAATAGTGCTCGTATTTTGCCCTTTAGACGCGGGCGACCAGGCGCGTGTTCATTCCTGCCGGCCCGCGAATTTTCACATGCTCAACGTGTCGACGAAGGTTACTTGTTTTCGTCCTGGTTCGTCTTCGGTTGCTTATTCTTCTTGTGCTTGTCCTTTTTCTTTTTACCCTTTTTGCTCTTCTTATCTTTCGCGTCCTCAAGATGGCCGCCGCGCATGCGATGCAAAAGGGTATCCAATCCCCATACCGACAATCCAATGCCGCCGAACAGGACGATGGACTCGGTGGGTTGCCAGATAAAGAGCCCGCCCAGCAGGCCCAGGAAACAACCAAGATACTGGATGTACTGCAGCTGATCGGAAGTAGATCGCATAAGCAATCTTTCCAGACGAATTTCGTCGAAGTTCTGAAGGTTTTCCTTGATCACGCCGGAGACGTTCACCTGCTCGATCAAGAAGACCAGCGCCCGCAACACCGTGTCCTCCAGATCATCGCCTTTTTCCTCCAGCAGATCCGGAACGGTGTGGAGGTAATCGCGTAGTTCGTCCTCATACGGCTCCATGGTAAACTTGATGCTTTCCATGACGCCTTCCAGGTGTTCCACGAGATCCTGATTGCCCTTCAAGAAGCGATAGATCTTAAGCAAGCCGCCCTCGAGACCCTCGATGTTTTCGAAATCGATGCCCTGAATCACCCGCTTCAGGTGCATTTGAATGGAGGGCGAACGCAAAATGCCGTTCACATAGTGCTGGCAAACGTCCATCAGGTCGTGGCGAAACTCCTGATCGTCGAACACGCCTCGCAGGGAGTTCGTCAGCTTTTCGCGGTGCTTGGCCACCAGACCGCTCCGGCGAACCTGCTTGAGGATCAGTTCCGCGTTGATGATTTCCTCGCTGATGGATTCACTCAGTTTGAGCACGATGCGATCCTTGCGCGAAGGAATCAATCCCTGGCCCAGCAGAGGTCGCCGCTTGCGCGGATAGAACAGCATCTTGATGGCCAGCCAGTTCGTGCCGAAACCGACGAGCGCCGTCACCGACAGCATGCGGAGGAGCCCGTCCAGATTAATGGGCTCGGAACGCCAGGGCAGTAAATCCGCGGGCAGGGCGCCCTTCATGTCCCAGAACAGGGACGTGATGTAACCGGTGAGCGCCACCCAGGGCAAAACCTTGAGCGAGAAAAGAAGAAAGGAAAACTTGCTCGGAAGCGAAGGCGGACTGGGCTCGGGCGGTTTCGCCTCGGGCATGAGGCGATGAATCCAGCGCATGAAAAATCGCTGCAGGCGATCCAGGGAAAGACTGGGTCTCTCCTCTTCCGCTTCCTTACCGTTTCCGGAATTCGTCTCCGGAGCCGGGGACGGTTTTGTTTCCAGCTCTTCGGCCATAAAACTCCCGAAATAATCCGCTTCCGGACTTATAGAATATACTGACTGAGGTCCCGATCCTCGACGATGGTGGACAGGCGACCGCGTACGAATTCGCGATTCACGACGATGGTTTTGTCCGCGCCCTCCAGGTCGGGAGCATTGAAGGAAATATCCTCCAGGAGCTTTTCCATGATCGTATGCAGACGACGAGCTCCGATGTTCTCGGTCTCCTCGTTTACGCGAAAGGCGATGTCCGCCAGCTCGTCGATACCGTCCGCCGCGAATTCCAGACTCACGCCCTCGGTTTCCATGAGCGCCACGGACTGGCGGGTCAGACTGTTGCGTGGACTGGTGAGAATTTTTTGAAAATCGTCTCGCGTAAGTTTCTCCAGCTCCACGCGAATGGGAAAACGTCCCTGCAATTCAGGAATAAGATCCGACGGCTTGGTCGTATGAAACGCGCCCGCGGCGATGAAGAGAATGTGATCCGTCTTCACGGGTCCGTTGCGCGTGCTGATGGTGGCGCCTTCCACGATGGGCAGTAAATCACGCTGAACGCCTTCGCGCGATACGTCCGGTCCGCCGGCGCCCTGCGCCCCGCCGCCCTTGCCGGCCACTTTGTCGATTTCGTCCAGAAAGACGATGCCCATTTGCTCCGCGCGACGAATGGCCTCGGACTGAACCT
>CAZGYS010000076.1:13714-15548 GCA_964530305.1 uncultured Leptospiraceae bacterium | reverse complement strand
CTTGCGTCCATGAACTTTCAGGCTTTTCATTCAGGCCGCCCGCTACAACCAAAAAATGGCTCCATGGTCTCAGGATGCTGGTTGTCCGGAGGGCCGCGGTCGGCTGTCCAAAGAAATCGCCCATAATGCGACTTTTGTCGCAGGTGAGGCATGATAATTGCTGTGTTATTCGCCGATTAGCAAACTGTTAAAGCCGGGGAGAGCATCCATGGTCAGCGAATCGGAAGCAGCGGTTTCCACTTATTCCAGTAATCAGGCGGATAAGCGCCGATTATTCGTTACAATTCAGAAAGAGGACGATGATTACAAGCTGGGCGTCGAAACGGCCGTCAATGAGGTCGGGGTTTTATTTCGCCTCTGCGCGGTCTTGTACGTATACGGCTGCGATATCGTCCACGCCCGTCTGAGCTCGTCCGAAAACAATGTGGTTCGAGATGAGTTTCGTATCCGAACCGAGGGCACGCTCGGAGACGACGTGATTCGGCGCATGATCGAGGATCTGGAGCAATTGCTGTTCCGAGGCCTTTCGGTCCTGGAGTATCTGACCCTCAAGGATGCCTCCGCGCCCACCGTGAATAATCGCGACGGGAGTGTGGAAATCGGGGAAAATGACGGTCATTCGGTCATTACCGTAAACACCAAAGACAAGCAGGGACTGATGCTGACCCTGTCTCAGGCCTTCTTTTTGATGGATATCGACATCTTCGAGGCCTCCATCGAAACCCAGCGGGACGGTTCCGTGCGGAATACGTTTCAGGTCGCACCGGCCGACAAGCGTTTCGATAATTCGGAATTCCGCAAACGTCTGGGTGATGAACTAACGGCCCTCTGCTGAAATCGCCCGAAAAGGCCGTTCGAGGCTTCCAGGCGCCCAGTTAAGCGCCGAGTTCCTCGCTTCGGTCGGCCGCTTCCTCGACCGCATCCATCACGGTCCCATGAAAACCACCGCTCTCCAGGGCGCGAAGACCGGCAATGGTCGTCCCTCCGGGCGATGTGACCTGATTACGCAGGACGTCGGGATGCTCGCCGCCTTCAATTGCCAGGCTCGCGGCCCCTCGAATTGTGTGCGCGGCCAGCTTGAGCGCCGTATCATAAGGTAAACCCTTCAAGACGCCGCCCTCGGCCAGGGCCTGCATAAAAGCGAAAACGAAAGCCGGTCCCGAACCGGAAACGGCCGTCACGGGATGCATCAATTCTTCTTTTTGCACCTGCATGGCGAAGCCCACATCATTGAAGATATCTGTCGTAATCTTCAGCAGATCGGGATCCTCCGAGTACACTGCGCTTACGGATTCAGCAATCAACGCTGAAATATTGGGCATTACGCGGGCCAGCTGAACAACCCTGGACGGGTCAAAGAAGCCTTTTATGGTGGAAATACTCAGTCCGGCGGCGATGGAGATGTATTTTTTGTCCCCCTGGAATCCTCCCAGAGCTTTCTTCATGTCCTGCGGTTTGACGCAGAGCAGAATCACATCGCATTCGGCTTCCAGGCTCCGGGGCGACTCATGGAAACGAATGCTGTTCAAGGAGTCCCTGGAACCGGGCCCCATAATATCAAAGGCATGCAGCTTCAGGTCCGGATGCTTTTTCAGCAGTCCGCCGGCAATGGCCGAACCCATCTTACCCAGGCCCAGAAATCCAAGGTTGAGGTTTGTGTACATGGTTTTAGATTCGTAGATGAGATTCGCAGGTCAAGGGATATCGGGACGGTGCAATGGGGGACGGTCTAACGGTGAAGGGGCGTCGGTCGAAGGGTCTAAAGGTAGAAGGGTCCAGCGGCGCTAGAATTCCGGGCGCCATTAGACCTTTAGACCTTTAGACCTTTGAACCC
>CAZGYS010000076.1:10881-13614 GCA_964530305.1 uncultured Leptospiraceae bacterium | reverse complement strand
TCCAACCCTTGAACCATTAGACCTTTAGACCATTAGACCTTTGAACCCTCCAACCCTTGAACCATTAGACCTTTAGACCATTAGACCTTTGAACCCTCCAACCTTTAGACCCTCAAAAAACCCCTTGCTAAATCCGCAATCCCGAACTACGATAAAACAATAAGGAGTAAGCCATGGCCGAAACAAGCAATCAAGACCAACCCGCGCAGGTGCGTGAATACAAGACCATGAAGGAGTTCTGGCCCTTCTATTTGACCGAACACAGCAATCCCGTGAATCGCATTCTGCATTTTATCGGAACCACCATGGCCCTGGTTTGGCTGGGAATCGCCGTCTATACCCAGAACTGGTGGCTGCTGCTTGCGGCGGTGGTTCAGGCTTATGCTTTCGCCTGGGTGGGGCACTTTTTTGTCGAAAAGAATCGCCCGGCCACGTTTACGTATCCCTTCAAGTCCTTCGCGGGCGATTGGATTATGTGGTGGTACACCCTGACCGGTCAAATCGGCAAAAAGCTGGAAGAAGCGAAAGTCGAACTTGCCAAACAACAAGGCTAAGAATCTTCACCGCCTTCGTGTTATCAAAACTCCCGATACGAACCCGGCCCGCCCACGTAAATTTTTAGGCGAGAGTTGGTCCGTTTAAGTTCGCGTAGTTGCGCCGACGTAAACTGACCATTTTTGAATTGCAATCGGCGGATGCTTTTTTTACGGGCGATTCGTTTCAGGTCCGCGAAGGCGATGCGCGCTTCGTCCAGGCGCAATTGATTCAAGGCCGGCATGGCCAGCATGTTTTCAATCGCTTCGCCGCGCAGGTTCAGATCCCGGAGGTCCATAAAGCGAAGCGCGGGCAGGGCGCGCAGGTGCCGGAAGCCCGAACCGTCTATGCCGGTCTCGGCCAGACCCAGGGATCGCAATTTCTTCAGGGGTGCGATGTGCGCTAGATCCTCATCGCGCAGGGCAATCCCGTTTAGAAACAATTGCCCCAGGCGCTTCAAGCGCGAAATGTATTTCAGGTTGCCCCGCGCAAGGGGAGCTCCGTCCAGGATGAGCGTATCCAGACCATGGGAAGCCGGCCAGTTCTTAAAGGCGCTGCCGGAAACCCGGGTGCGGCTCAAGGACAGTCGGCGAAGTCCGGTCATGGAACCCAGCACGGCCACGCCCCGGTCCGTCACCTTCGAGTTGTTCAGGAAGACGTCCGTGATGTCGTCCATGCGACTGAGCGCTTTCATATCGCCGTCGTCGAGTTTATCGCCGTGGAGAAACGGCCGTTGCCGCGCGGCCACTTCCAGTGGAGTCACGCGAAATGCCGCGCACTGAACCGCCGTGCCGGGCAAGGCGACGGTGTCCGTTACGAAACTAAAGGGGATGTCCAGCATGTGCAAAAGCCCGGACAGGCCTCGGGCCAGCGCGGCGGCCGCATAGCGCGTACTCGGTCCGGTGCTCGTGAATCTCTCGTAGTCGTAGCGAACCCCGGAGTAGATGAAACAGCGTTCATTGTTCCACTCCGAATAAGATTTAAACGTGCCGCAGCTCATGAGCAAACAGCACAGGGACAATAATACAACCGAACGAAGACGATGCATGGGGTGAGCATACTCGGCCCACCGTCCGGGTATAGGAATTTTTTAACCACGAGGAGCGCGAAGACGATGGCGAACGTCGGAGCCCCCGAGCCTTGAACAGTCCGAAATCCCCTTCCATCCCTCCGTGCTTTCCGTGGTCAATACTCATGCCCCGGCTGAACATGCACGCTCGGATTGGCCTTCGCGAAGGCCCGCAGGCGCGCCAGGGATTGATGAGCGGCTTCGCGATCGTCGGCCCAGCCCGGTTCCACGCCTTTTTCAAAACCGAAGCGCGTATGGGATGCATCACCCAGAAAGAGCACGGGGCCGCGCGTCGTGTTGGCCAGATAAGAAACGTGGCCGGCCGAATGGCCGGGAGTGGAAATCGCCCACAGGGAACCGTCACCCAGTAAGTCCACCACGCGTCCCAGCACGGGATGCTTGCGCGAACCGGGCCCGCGAAAATCAATTTCCTCCACGCGCGCAACGCCGTCCAGGTGATTGCCGTAGTACAGCCATGGCAGGTTGATGTACTTGTCTCCCTTGCCGGCGATGAACCGAATTTTCTTGGAGAGCGCGGGAATACCCGAGGTATGATCTCCGTGCAGATGAGTAAGAAACACGGCCTGAACGTCGGCCCCGGCGGCGCGCAGGAGCGTCGCGATGTCGCGTCCCGGCTGCTGGCCGCTCGTGCGCACGTAGTTGGAGGCAAGGATGCCCTTGATGTTTCCGCCCCGGCGAAAGCTCTCGTCCAATCCACTGTCGATGAGAAAGTCGCCCAGGCGATGGTGACGCAGGAGGTGGGCGAAAACCCGGACGTTCATGTCATCGTCCGGCAGATGCGCGGCGGCCGGGCGTTCGAGATTCAGCATGCCGTTACGAGGAACGCGTACCCAGCCCGTATCCAGCGTTCGCAAGGCGATGGGACCGCGCTTCATGAGCAGGGGATTGTCGTCGGGCGTTGAGGGCACGGCATAGGGCACGCGCATGGGATCGCCCATGACGCAGGCGCCGAGCAGACCGAGAGCCGGAAGCAGGATGAGAAACAATTTTCGATGCATGGTAAAACTCCGTTTCAAGATACAGGAAATTTACCATGGGCCCCGGGTTCCGTCAGTAACCGGGGTCCGAAGGCCTGTGACAAAAGTCACGGCCCTGGTGCATGGGTTCCC
>CAZGYS010000076.1:0-10847 GCA_964530305.1 uncultured Leptospiraceae bacterium | reverse complement strand
GGCCGTTGCGATCCAGCAGCGTGATACCCTCCGGACCGGACTCCAGCAATTCCTTGCCGCGCCAGTCCCGCAGAATACGCGCCACGACTTCCCGTACCGAACCCACGGCATCGGCCAGCTCCTGCTGACGCAGGTCCAGTCTGTCGTTCGGGTGGGAGGGCGCTGAATCGGGCCCCGCCAGTTCCAGCAGGTGGCGCGCCAGGCGACGACGGACGTCGTCGAAGGCATTGCGCGAAATCTCGCCCATGAGGGCGAAGAGTCTTCGTGAAATTTCGCCGGCCACCGCCAGGGCCAGATTCGTTTCATTTTCCGCCAGGGCGCGAAACTCGGGCGTGGGAATCAGCCAGACCAGGCTGTCCTCGTAGGTTTCAACGGTCAGGGCGCCGGCCGCCTCGAACAGGCCGCGTTCGGCATCCGAGGCCCGTGAGGGATCAAAGAAGAGGGCCGGGGTGCCCATGATGTCTCCCGCGCGCGCGTAACGAATTACGACCTGGCGTCCGTCCTCCGAGGCCAGGTACATGCGAAAGGCCCCCGATACGACCAGCGCCAGGCGTGCTTCCGAATCGCCCCGGTCGACGACGAATTTGCCGGGCACCTGGAGCAGGCTGCCTTTGTCCATCAAGGCCCGCAGGCGGTCCGAGTCTACGTGGGAAAGATAGGATCTTTCAAATGCTTGCTGAACTTCGGGAGGCATCGCCATGGCGAACATACCAGCGCAACGCGAGGGAGCGCGTCAATCAACATCAATCAACATCAGGCAGCATCAGGCAGCATCAGGCAACCTTGGTCGACATCGGGTCAATCAATGTCGAACAGAGCGGCGCTGTCGAAGACCCCGTCCAGGGAATCATCCCCGGGCTCGTCTTCCACCAGGAAACTCAAAGACAGGTTGTCGGCGTCGGCGGGACGCGTGAAATCATATACGCCGTAGGAAGTTATCGCCACCAGCAGGATGGCGGCCGCCGCTGTCAGGGCCGCGCGAAGGCCCGTCTTACGTCGGCGTGCCTGGAGTTCGTCTCCCCGGGCTTCTTGTTCGACGCGCGCAAGGACGGCGTCCGCCATGCGGCGATTCCACTCACCGCTTTGCAGGCGTTCCTGAATCATCCGTGACATTTCGGCTTTAGCTTTTTCGCTCATGGTGATTCCCCTCCGCTTCATTGTACAATCGCGCCAGCATATCGCGTCCGCGAGCGCCCCGGGACTTGACGGTGCCCGGACTCAGCGACAGACGCGAGGCGATTTCCTTTTCCTTATATCCTTGCATTTGTAATTTCAAAACGCCGGAATATTTTTCCGGCATGCGCGCCATGAGTTCCCGGATCACGTCCGCTTCCATGGACGCTTCCCCCGCCGGATTGGCCAGGGTGCTCTCATCGGCGATGTCTCCCAGCGGATCACGACCATTGAGTTCATCCTCTTCACTCACCGCGCGGGTACGATCTCGACCCAGCTTGCGATTCATGCGCAGGGACTCGTTACGCGCGATGCTGTACAGCCAGCTGGACAACGCGGAATCGCCGCGAAACTTACCCGCTTCCAGGCTCTTGTAGGCGCGCACGTAGGTCTCCTGGGCGACATCATCCAGGGCGTGCCGGAAGTCCGGCGCCAGATGGCGCTCGATGGCCGAAAGCACCACGGCTTTCGTCTCGTCGATTATGCGCGAGAATTCCTCGTTCGTCATGCGCTGTTCGCGGTCCGGCTTGCGCGCTCGGTATACCCCGGTGCGATTCGTCTCGTAGGACCTCCGCTCCGAACCGCCGGTTCCCCTTTTATTCCTGACATTTTTTCAGTTCGACGGACATTATGTCCATTGGGATTTGCCTGGCTGGGTGTAAACCGCTCCTGTCAAGGGTTGCTGGCCGGCCTCCGTTTTGCACTAATATACAGCATAAAGATCAAAGCCCGTCCGGATCGGCGGATGGGTCGATACTATAGAGCAGGAGATGGAATTATATGAAGCTGGATAAACTTACCGCCAAAGCCACCGAGGCCATGAATGACGCGCAGGCCGAAGCCCATAATCTCGGGCATCCCGAGGTCACGCCCGAGCACCTCATGGCGGCCATCTTTCAACAGAAGGAAGGCATGGGCGGCATGCTGCTTTCGCGCCTGGAGATTCCCGTCGAGAACGTGCTTTCGCCGCTCGAGGAGCACCTGGAAAAGATGCCCCGGGTCGACGGCTCCTCCGCGGAGATTCGGCCCACCCAGGGTTTCGTCAATCTCCTGCGTTCAGCGGACAACGCCAAGGGCAAGCGCGGCGATCAATACCTGTCCACCGAGCACATGCTGCTGGCGTATCTGAACGACAACAGCCAGATCCTCACGAGCACGTTCGCGGGCATCGGGCTGACGTCCGTCGCCGTTGAATCGGCCCTGGATACATTGCGACACGGGCGTACCGTGGACAGCGAGAACCCGGAGGATTCCCTGGAAGCGCTTTCGAAGTACGCCCACAATCTCAACGAAGCCGCGCGGCAGGGGAAGCTGGATCCCGTCATCGGGCGTGATGAGGAAATTCGTCGCATCATGCAGGTGCTCAGTCGCCGCACGAAAAACAACCCCATCCTCATCGGCGAACCCGGCGTGGGTAAGACCGCCATCGTGGAGGGCATGGCCGGCAAGATCGAAGCCGGCGAAGTGCCGGACGGACTCAAGGACAAGGAGATTCACGTACTGGATCTCGGCGGCATGATGGCCGGCGCGAAATACCGCGGCGAATTCGAGGAGCGCTTCAAGGCCGTCTTGAACGAAGTCCAGGACAGCGATGGTCGCGTGATCTTGTTCATCGACGAGTTACATACCCTGGTGGGCGCGGGGGCTTCCGAGGGTTCGCTGGATGCATCCAATATGATCAAACCGGCCCTGGCCCGGGGCGAACTGCGCTGCATCGGCGCCACGACTCTTAAAGAGTATCAAAAGTACATCGAAAAGGACGCCGCCCTGGAGCGACGCTTTCAACCGGTGTATGCCGCGGAGCCAAGCGTGGAAGAGACGATCATGATTCTGCGCGGCTTGAAGGATCGTTACGAGCTGCATCACGGCGTTCGCATCACGGACGGCGCCATCGTTTCCGCGGCCAAATTGTCCAATCGCTATATTACGGATCGGTTCTTGCCGGATAAGGCCGTGGACCTCATCGACGAAGCCGCTTCGCGCATGCGCATCGAACTGGATTCGTTGCCCGAGGAGTTGGACCGGATCTCCAAGCAAATCCAATCGCTTAAGATCGAACGCGAAGCCCTGAAGCTGGAAAAGGACCGCGCCTCCCAGGAACGCCTGTCCGGTCTGGAGCGAGAGCTGGCGGACCTGGAGGAAGAATTTTCCGGTAAGCGCGGCATCTGGGAAGCGGAGAAGCGCGAAGTGGAACGCGCGAAGCTCGTGCGCGAACACATCGAACAGGCCCGCATCGAGGAAAAGGAAGCGGAGCGCCTGGGAGATCTAAACAAAGTGGCCGAGATTCGCTACGGTCGCATCGCCGCGCTGGAGCAGGAACTCAAGAACCTGGAGGACGCCATCCACGCGAAGGAGCAACAATACCTGAAGGAAGAAGTGGATCTGGAAGACATCGCTACTATTGTCGCGCGCTGGACGGGGATTCCCGTGGCCCGCATGATGCAGGGAGAAAAAGAACGCCTGCTGGGCATGCTGGATTCCTTGAAGGAACGCGTCATCGGACAGGACCATGCCCTGGAAACCATTTCCGAGGCGATTCAGCGTTCCCGTTCGGGACTGTCGGATCCCAATCGTCCCGTGGGCGTATTCTTGTTTCTGGGACCCACGGGCGTGGGTAAGACCGAGACGGCGCGGGCGCTTTCACAATTTCTCTTCGACGACGAACAGGCCATGGTACGCATCGACATGTCCGAGTACATGGAGAAGCATTCCGTGGCGCGACTCATCGGAGCGCCCCCGGGTTACGTGGGGCATGACGAAGGCGGCATGCTCACCGAAGCCGTTCGCCGGCGACCCTACCAGGTGATCCTCTTCGACGAAATCGAAAAGGCGCACCCGGAAGTCTTCAATATCTTTTTGCAGATTTTCGACGATGGTCGTCTTACGGATTCGAAGGGCCGCACCGTGGACTTTAAGAATACCATCATCGTGCTGACGTCGAACCTGGGTTCCCATCATTTGATGGCCGAGGAACTCACCGTGGAACAAAAGGAAACCGCGGTGGAGCAAGAACTACGAAGTTTCTTCAAGCCCGAGTTCTTGAATCGACTGGACGATACGATTTTCTTCCATGCCATCGACAAGACGGCCCTGGCTTCCATCGTCGACATCCAGCTGGCCGAGATGCTGGGCCGCGCCGCGGAGCAGGGGCTCAACCTGGAAACGGATAAGTCGGTGATCGAGTATCTCGCGGACAAGGGCTACGATCAGCAATTCGGCGCCCGGCCTCTCAAGCGACTACTCCAGCGAAGCGTGGGTAATCTACTCAGTCGCGTAATTCTCAAGGGCGAGTTTTCGCCCGACGATTCGTTCAAGCTGGTGGTCAAGGACGGCGATCTCAAGCTGGCGAAGAAAAAGAAATAGGAGCCTGATACAAAAGTTAGTCGGGCGGCGGGTCCCGGCTAACTTTAAAAAACATACGACATCAGGCATCCGGTTTGGTTTCGGGACCGTTAACGCGAACCAGACCACCGTCCACGGGCGGTACGACGAGCAACGTTCAGCTCCGCGAAGAGTGTGATACTATCACCGGCGGAACTCTCTAATTTGATTCGTATGGCCGCGCATTCCGTCCCAGAACGAAGGTCGCTTTGACGCGCTTTGATTTCAGGATATAGGGAATCCAAACCATGGCCGGGAGTAACATAATGATGATGTCGCTCCTGGTCCATCCACTGCCGAATTCATATCCTTTTTCCAGAAGAACTCTCAACGGTTCAAGGCCCAGGGAAGTCAAAATCGGGAATAACATAAAGATGATAAAGACCAGCGGGAATCGATAGCTCTTTTTGAAAAATAAATACAATGTAACGATCCCGAGAAGCAGGTCAAGGGTATCAACTGCGAAATAAATCATGGTTAAGGTTGAAGTTAAATTCCCAAAATATTCAACATAGTCCTTGAGCAGAATAAACATGGAGTTTATGATCACGATGCCGACCAGAATCAGCCATCCTCCTAAACCCTGGTATTTAACTGGGGGCGTTTGTTTTGTTTCCATATTACTCCGTCAGCCGGTTAATAATGCAATTCAGCGCTGATTGCTCCCGGTAAACATCAACGCACATTAAACTTGGCGATGGACAGCACGTCGCCTTTTTTATGCAACAACGCGGGAAACGTCAGGCGTTTTTCCCGGGGCGTGCCCTCGTATAATAGAATGAACACCTTGGCCATGACCGGCTTGGACGGACCCGTGCCGTAGTACTTGATGCGAATGGAATATTCGCCGGGCAAGGCCGAGCCCAGCGTAAAGATCTGCGGGCCGTAGCCGAATATAGTTGACCCGGTGAGAACGCCGCCGATCTTCGAGCGCGTATTTTGAAAGGAAACCGTTTCTCCCTTTGGATCCGTTACATACAAATCAATGTAGGTCCGGTCCGTATCCCAGGTAAGGACCAGCTTCATATCCGTGCGACCGTGGCCCGTCATTAACTTAAGGGAAGCCAGGCCCACGCCTTTTTCATTGCGCGCGCGAACCTGGATGTAGTTGGCGCCGGGACTTAAATAGACGCGTTGCTTGAACGTGCCGCCGGGCTTGACCGGGATGAAACGCTTGTTGTCGTTAAAAGTAAATCTCAGTTCGCGAATCCCCGGATCCCCCAGAACTCGCCCTCGCACGATGACGTACTTCAAGGCCGTCCAACCATTGGCCGGGCCGTCGATGATGACCCGGGGTGCGGTGAATTCGCGCTTGAGAAAACCGCCGAAGACCCAGCCCGTGCGGCGGCCCCAGCGAATGCGCGTCCAGCGCCCATGGCGTCCGCCCACGACGCGAGCCGGCCCGCTCTCTCCCAGCACGGTTACCCGCGTTTTATGGGGAATCGTGCCCAGGGAGCGAGCGCTCAGGCGCGGCGCGGAGCGAAAGCGCAGACCGTTGCGCGTGTCAATGCGTGCCTGGTATTGAATTTGGCCGCCCCGCAAAACACCGGGTTGCGCCGTGGACGGCGATGGGGCGTGAACAAGCAGGGCCCCGGCCGAGAGCAAAATCGCGGAGGTACGAACAGCAAAACGACGCATACTCGACTTGAAGCCCCGGCGACGGTTATTGCAAGTAGATTTTATGGAACCGGCGAGAGCGCCCGTCTATTAATTGATTGGCGCATCGCGCGCGTCGTCCGAGGATGGCGGCGTTTTGGACGAGGAGCAATATGAAAACGCCCTGGCTTTCGCTCGCGCTCATGGCCGGGGACCCGGATCCTTCGAGCTCACGCGTGATCCGGATGGGTTCGTAATTCTCGGCGATGATGTTGCTTCAGGTCCCCCTCAAGAAGAACTGGATGCTCACCTGCACGGCCTGGGTCCCTGGCGCAAGGGTCCCTTTCGTTTATTCGGACGCGAAGTGCACGCTCATTGGAAGAGTGATCGCAAGTGGCAACATGTCCTGGGGTATCTGGGCGATGTTCGCGGCCTGACCATCGCCGATGTCGGTTGCAATAATGGTTACTATATGTTTCGCCTGCTGGAACATGAACCGGGTAGGGTAATCGGTTTCGATCCCGCGGAAAACTTTGAGCGTCAGTTTTGTTTCTTGCATGCGATTTTACCCGACGAACGGTTGGAGTTTCGCCGCGAAGGCTGGCAATCCCTGGCGGACCGGCCGGGCGAATTTGATCTGATCTTGGCCATGGGGATTCTCTATCACCATACGGATCCCATGGCCATGCTGCGCGTCATGCACGGTGCCCTGAAAAAAGGTGGACGACTGCTCATCGAGTCCATGGCCATAGCGGGAGAAGATTCGATGAGCCTGGTACCGGCGGGCAAATACGCCGGCGCGCGCGGCATCTGGTTCGTGCCCACCATCGCCTGCATGGAAAACTGGCTTCGCCGCGCGGGTTATCGAGATATTCGCGTCCATGCGAAATACCGGGACGTCGCCGAACAGGAACGCGCTGAATTCGCGGACCTGCCTTCGCTGAGTGAGTTCATGGACCCGGATGATCCGGAACGAACGGTGGAGGGTTATCCGGCGCCGCTGCGGGTGCATCTGAGCGCGCGGAGATGAGGGCCATGAGTCCGACTATTCTCTGTGCGGCGTTACGCTTAAGGCATACTTTTTGTTTATGGCGCCGAGGACCGCGTTGAGTTCCGACTGGGTTTGCACTTCATAGGTGGACAGGGTAATTGCGTTTCCGGGATTGTATTTGAAGAATTCGATACGTTCCGGGGTGGCGTTGTCCGGAATTTTATAGGCTATGAGCTCCAGGGCGACCGTGTTTTTTCCGGTTCCTTTTACGGCTCGCGCGAACTCTATTGCTTCATTCGCTCCTTGACCGCGTCCATCCGTGATTATGACGATGACCCGAAAATCCAGATTCGTTCCGTGATCCGATGAGGCTGCGTGAATGCCGGTGCTCAGTGCGGTTGCCAGCGGAGTTTTCTGATTACCTTCCAGAAGGGCCTCCTGTTGCTTTAATTCCTGCCCTTTGAGTTTGTCGCGCGGCGTTGTGGCGATTTTGCGCAATTTTTCCAGGCGCTTGCGGGCGTCAGCCAGGGAATTCAAGTGTAGCCTGGGTCTTTTTTTGCTTCCTGGCTTTGGGGTTCCTCGCGCATCCGGACCGACAACGCCTTCCGTATTGCGCTTCGGATCCTCATTTTTCTGATGACGCCCCAGGAAGTAATTGAAATTGTAGCGAATTCCTTGCGCGTCATCGGAAGGCAGAAGTTTATTCTCGATAGAATCGGCGGCCAGGTAGAACTTGCTTCTCTCGATGGCGCTACCTTCGGTTCCGGCTTCGATTGCCATCATGCTGCCGCTTACATCCAGGTAGATGTGCATGGCGTCGACCTGCGGCCTGCGAGCATGGACGCGGGTAATGTCTATGCCGGGTTCTTCGGGTCTTTGACGACCGGTGCCCTGTCTGTCCTGTATTTCCACCCATTCGTAGGCCGAACCCGCGGCAGGCCCTCCTCCCCGCCTGGGAATACTTATGCTTGTGGATTCATTGGAACCCAGCGGTTCGCGATCGTTTTCGTGAGGTCGTTGTCTTTGGTTTTGCGCCAGGCTGACGGCGGCATCGGCCTTGAGTTCCAGAACGCGTCCTTGCGCATCGCGCTTGACTTCATTGCCGAAGGCAACGGTGAAAGCTTCCCAGGGGCGATATTCGCGCAAATGCAAAACGGGTATTCCCGGAGTGTAAAAGATGGGAGGGTCGAAACGAAGAAACAAACGGCCGCCTTTTCCCAGCGAGACGGCATTGCCTCTGGCGCTTTCTCCCTCGATTGAATCTCGAGGGACCGTTGTCGTCAGACGTTCGGCATTACGGCGTTGCCGATCCTTATCGAACTTTGATTCCTGACCCTTGATGGTAGTTCCCGGACGCAGGTGTGCTTCCACTGGCACATTGAGGAATTGTTGACCACGACCTTTTTGGGCCGGAGCCACTTCAAAATTAATCACGACCGTATCGCCCGAGCCGACCACGGTACTGGAACCGAAAGCCCCGCCGGACAGCTTTTGAGCCTTAATTATATCACCTTCAGCCGCCGCGATTTCGACATTGCCGCGTTCGTCTACCTCTTTCTCCTCTCCGCGAAATTGTCCGCTCGAACCGTCGATGACCCGGACCTTCGCGCCTCGTGCCGGCGCCGCGCCGAACCGCACTTGAACCGTCTTCGTCGAGAAAGCTTGTCGCTGAATCGTGTTCGCGGCCGGAGCTTCCGCGAAAAGAGGGGTGCGCTGAATGAGTGATTGTCGCGCGCCGCGCAGGCGTCTGAGCGGTCCAATATTGGAAGCGTCTTCGCGAATGCCCGCCTCCTTGTTCCGGAGTTCGCCCGCCGGTTCGCGCGTTTGCTCCAGGGGGTTTCTGAATTGACGGGCCGGTGATGTCGCCGGGCCGCCTGGTCCCGGCAAGGTGGTCTTCGCCGCGGCCTTGCCGTTGTTTGCGATAAATTCAGATCCCATCGCTTCCGAGGCTAATCCGGAATACTCTTAAATCAACGGGATTTAGTCGGACGCACAATTAAAAAAAGTAAAAAAATGAACCGACCCAGGTTGCCGCGGTTTACGAGGAGGTTCAGCTCGGATTAGTACTTGACGCCTCGTCCGGCGGCGCAAATCCATCTTCGCATTGGTCCATCCCATGAAAGAACTGGCGAATTTCTACGTATTCAGTCCCCTTGAGGATCCGGCGGCCGCGGGCGCGCAATGGAAGGAGCGAGCGGGGGAACTCGACCTGCGCGGGACCTTCATTCTGGCGCGGGAAGGCGCGAACATCGCCCTGGGTGGAGAGCCGGAGCGCCTGGATGAATTCATCGCCTGGTTCGGGCAAAGCGTTTCATTGGACGGAGTTCAAATCAAGCGCACGTCCGTGGAGAAGATTCCCTTCGGGCGATTGGTCGTTAAGGTTAAACCCGAGATCGTCACTTTCGGACAAGAGGTTACCCATGCTCTGAACGAAGGTCGCTACATCAGTCCCGAGGATTTTCATCGCATGGCGAATGATCCCGACGTGGTCTTGCTGGATGTTCGCAATGACTACGAATGCATCATCGGAACCTTCGAAGGCGCCATGACTCTGCCGTTAAAGAAGTTTCGCGACCTGCCGGAACACCTGGACGAATTGCGCGCCCTGGGTGACAAAAAGATCATCAGCTTTTGCACGGGCGGCGTGCGTTGCGAAAAAGCCGTGCCTTATCTGCGGGACCAGGGCCTCGAGAACGTATACGAACTGGAAGGCGGAATCCTCAATTACCTGCGCGAGTATCCCGAGGGCCATTGGCGCGGTGAATGCTTCGTTTTTGATGAGCGTTATTCCGTGAAAACCGACGGCAGCCCGGGCAGTTACGAACCCTGCGGGGCTTGCGGGCAACCCAGCCGGGACGGTGAATGTCTCTACTGCGGCGCGCGAAATCCCGCTTCCGCCGTTTCCACTTAATTTTGATTGCCTTTCGGACCCCGGGCGGCTCCCATGCTTACATGTGGATTCGTATAGCTCGCCGGGTTTTCGTAATATTGTCGGCGATTCATCTGTTCGCTTGCGCGAGCGCCGGCGTTACCCATGACAAGCCGACCGCGTTGGAGGCGAAAGTGCGCATGGACGTCGAGGACGTGGAAACGCGCGCGTCGGATCGCATGGAGTTCCGGTCGGGCGTGGCGGCCCGGGCGGGAAACGGCGAAATCGCCGGAGAGATGCACTACAAGATCTATCGCCTGGAAAAACGAAGCGGAAACCCGCCCCGCATTCGCACCTGCTACCTGCAGCACGGACTGGGCGTCGGACAGGGCATCGTCTCCTTCAAGCGTCTGACCTATAATACATTCGTAAAAACTTATTTCGGAATGAATGCGATTCGTCGGCTGCTCGTGAACGTGTGCGGTGAAGTCGTCGTCGCCATGCAGGAGTCCAATCGCACTTCCATTCTGGAAATGACCCTGCGGACCGAACGCTTTCTCAAGGGAGTGGTCTGCGCGGCTCGCCGGGATGCGCCCGCTTACGACGCGAAAAGCGGCGAAGTCTGCGCCTACATCGGCCATTCCAAGGGCGGCGCCGTCGCCTTTAATATCGCTCGCCGCTGCATGAATAAAACCAGCGGCCTGGGCGCGGAGGGGTGCGCGCTACTGGGCGAAATCTATTCCGCGGCGGGTGTCGTGCAGGGGTCCATGACCACGTTTCTGGCCTACGGCGCCTATCTTCGCAAGAGCACGAACACGGCCCGCCTGCTGACCAATG